>JALEKY010000059.1 GCA_022768945.1 Christensenellaceae bacterium
GTATGCGGCAAGTTATGAGTTCAAACAAACACAAACGGACGAGCAATGCTCGCCCCTACGACGGAGAAGAGTAGCAGTCGGACAAGAAAAACAGACGAGCGGAAAAGCCGATATTCGTTATTTTACAGCCGAAGGCAACCTCTTTAAAAGCTCCTCTTTTCCGTCGATTTCGAAAGAAAGTTCTTTTCCCGTGGTCGGGTGGACGAAAGCTATTCCCGAGCAGCACAAAAGCTGACCGCCGTCAGTCGGAATACGCGCCCCCGATTGCGTTTGAACGCATGCTTGTATTTTTGAATTTAATTCAGGCGAAAAGTATAATTCGTCTCCGACGAGAGGGTGCCCCGCAAAAGCGAGGTGAACCCTTATCTGGTGAGTTCTGCCCGTAAAAGTTCTGATTTTCAAAAGCGAACAGTTATAAGACGAAATTTTTTCGCCCGAAAACGAGAAAGGCGACGATTCGAAGACGAGAGTTTTCGCATTTTTGCCGTCTTCTCCTACTATTCGCTTTTTGCCGTCCGACGACTTAATCGGCGCGTTTATCTCGAGCGGAGCGGAAACGTTGCCGTAAGCCAACGCGGTGTAATATTTTCGGGTTTTATCCGAATTCTCGTTAAGAAGCGAATGCGACAGCGCGTTTTTAGCGACGAGCACAAGCCCCGACGTGTATTTATCGAGCCGCGTAACGACGCGAAAGACTGTGCCGGGACGCAAAAAAGCAAGCCCGTTTAAAAGATTTTCGTCGAAATACGGCGCGACGGGCATACTCGCGACTCCGGCAGGTTTGAAAACCACCGCCACGTCTTCGTCCTCATATACGATTTTTATTCCCAAATCTTTCGGGGCGTAAGCGAACTCTTCGTTTTCGGTGAATATCAGCGTGAGTTTCTGCCCCGCCTTGAGACGGGCGTTTACCGTTACTTCCTCGCCGTCCGCAAACATGCAGCCGCCTTGCCTTAAAAAGTGTATTCGTCTGCCCGAATACCTTTGACGAAGAAAATCTCGAAGCAGGCAGTCCTTTTCGATCGCAAAAGTCGTTTCTCTGCCGTTTTTTCTTTGAATTTTATCTTTTCCCAACAAAAAAGCCCCCTTTTTCGCACAAAAACGCCGCTTTTTGAAAAACACAAGTGTGATATAAGCCCGATTTCGCCCGAAATATGCTCGTTTCGGCTCACACCGAAGAGGTTTTTAGAGCGGACGAGCGGTAGATTACGCTTTGTTCAAAAACATACAAACGGACGAGCAATGCTCGCCCCTACAAGGTGATAAATTGTACTTCGCTTGAAAAGCACACAAGAGGACGAGCGGTGCTCGCCCATACGGGAAGACAAACTAAACAGCACACGAAAATACGCCGAATTGTTTTTTACAAGAAAAAAGACGGGAAAACTCCGTACGCGATTTCCGTGCGGGAATGCCCCGTCCCTCTTATATCAATATATAATATATTCGTGTCAATATATAATATAGTCGTCGCGACGAATTCCCGCGCTTTATAATCCGTGTCTGCGGGTTACTTTAAGTTTTCGGGATTGAGAGCTTTGAGCTCGTCGAGAACGAACATACCGTCCTTTCTGATAAGAACGTCGTCGAACCAGATTTCGCCACCGCCGTATTCGGGAGTCATTATCAAAACGAGATCCCAGTGAATGGAAGAAATGTTTCCGTTGTAGCAATCGTCATAGCAGCAGCCCGGGGTGAAGTGAATGGAACCGGCTATCTTCTCGTCGAACAAAATATCTCCCATGGGTTTTGTTACGTACGGGTTTACGCCGATAGCGAATTCGCCTACGTAACGAGCGCCTTCATCCGTATCGAAAATCTCGTTGAGCTTTTCGGTGTAGTTGCCGGTGGCTTTTACTATTTTGCCGTCCTTGAATTCAAGGCGGATATTTTCAAACTTAACGCCCTTGTTTATAGACGGCGCGTTGTAAGTGATTACGCCGTTTACGCTGTCCTTTACGGGCGCGGAGTAAATTTCGCCGTCGGGAATGTTTTTCTGTCCCGAGCACTTTTCGCTTCCGATGCCTTTTATAGAGAACGTCAGATCTGTTTCCTTTGCGATTAAGTGAACCTTATCCGTTTTATCCATCAGGGCTTTGAGTGCGTCCATAGCTTTGTCCATTTTCGAATAGTCGAGCGTGCAGACGTCGTAATAGAAGTCTTCGAACGCCTCGGTAGACATACCGGAAAGCTGAGCCATCGACGGATTGGGATAACGAAGAACACACCACTTCGTCTTCTTCACCCTTATTTCGTGATGAACGGGGTGAGAGTAAATTCTGTCGAAAATTCCGGTGTTTGCGGCGGGCACGTCGCTGAGTTCGTAGGAGTTGTTGCCGCCGCGTATGCCGAGGTACGCGTCCATATCTTCCATTATATAAGAATCATACTTAGCCCAAAGCTTCATATGTTCTTCGTCCGTATTCATAAGCATCGCGCGCTGAACGGAATGGTCGCGGAGAGTTACGAACGGATACGCGCCGACTTTACGGGCTTCTTCCACACACGCGTTGACGAGCGCGGGCTCTATACCGAACGCTTCGATTAAAATCTTTTCGCCCTTTTTAAGCGAACACGAGTAGTTTACAAGGTTATAGGCAAGTTTTTGAATTCTCGAATCTTTCATTTCTTCTCCTTTTCCGCTTCTTGGCGCGTTTCAGGCAAATTCGCCCGTCCGCAAGCGGATAATCGTTTGTTTTACAACTAAATTGTAACTCTTTTTTATTATTTTTGCAAGTTTATTCGCTAATTCGGTAAAAATAGTTGACGAATTTTTTTAAAAAAAGTATAATTCTATATAGTGGTGTAGAAAGGTCTTTTAAGAAAAATCTTTTGCAGTTTACGCGGGCAGAATGCTTACTGAGAGCAAAAGAACCTCAATAGCCTTTTTATATCCGAATTCAGGACATATAATTTTTGGAGGATAAATTCTATTATGGCAAACGTAAAAGTAGCAATTAACGGTTTCGGTCGTATCGGTCGTCTTGCTTTCAGACAGATGTTCGACGCCGAAGGTTATGAAGTAGTCGCTATCAACGACCTTACCAGCCCCAAGATGCTCGCTCATCTTCTCAAATACGACACCATGCAGGGTAACTATGCGAGAAATCACGAAGTAACTTACGGCGAAGCTGTTCTCAACGAGGACGGTACCGTTAAAGAAGACGGCTACATCGTTGTTGACGGTAAGAAGATTACCATTTACGCTAAAGCTAAGGCTAACGAACTTCCCTGGGGCGAACTCAAGGTTGACGTAGTTCTCGAATGCACCGGTTTCTACACCAGCAAAGCAAAGGCACAGGCTCATATCGACGCAGGCGCTAAGAAAGTTGTTATTTCCGCTCCCGCAGGCAATGACCTCCCCACTATCGTTTACAACGTAAACCACAAAACTCTTACCAAAGAAGACAACATCATATCCGCTGCTTCCTGCACGACGAACTGCCTCGCTCCTATGGCTAAGGCTCTTAACGACCTCGCAGGTATCGAAGCAGGTATCATGACCACCGTTCACGCTTACACCGGCGACCAGATGATCCTCGACGGTCCGCAGAGAAAGGGCGACCTCAGAAGATCCAGAGCAGGCGCTATGAACATCGTTCCTAACAGCACCGGCGCTGCTAAGGCTATCGGTCTCGTTATCCCCGAACTCAACGGCAAGCTCATCGGTTCCGCACAGCGCGTTCCTACCGCTACCGGTTCCACCACTATCCTCGTTGCAGTAGTTAACAAAGCTGTTACGAAGGAAGAAATCAATGCAGCAATGAAGGCTGCCGCTAACGAATCCTTCGGCTACAACACCGACGAAATCGTTTCCTCCGACGTTATCGGTATGAGATTCGGTTCTTTGTTCGACGCTACTCAGACTATGGTTATCCCCATGGCTGACGGCAAGACTCAGGTTCAGGTAGTTTCCTGGTACGACAACGAGAACTCCTACACCAGCCAGATGGTAAGAACTATTAAGTACTTCGCTGAACTTAACTAATTCTTTATAAAGATTTTAAGAAAGTGCCGCTTTTCGCATGAAAAACGGCACTTTTTGCTTTGAGATATTTTTGTTTATTCTACGTCGGACGGTTCTTTGCGAATGAAATAACCGCAGTAACACTAAAAAGGTATTTTTCGTATTATATAGAGAAGAGTTTACTTGAAAGCTATTTATTCGCTTTCTATATTCTCTTCCATTTTTACGGAGGATAAATATGGCTTGCTGTAATAACTTTTTTACAAGATGCAACAGAGATCCCGAAAGGATAATCGTATATACCGGCGCGGGAACCGCTTCACGCGG
>JALEKY010000061.1 GCA_022768945.1 Christensenellaceae bacterium
GAGGGAAAAAGTGAAAAGGATATTAACGATAATTATCTGTTTTTTGTTTGTTTCAGGCGGTTTGTTCGGATGCGGAGCGAGTGCCGAGTACGAAAAGAACCGAATTAAAACGAACGCCGAAAAGACTTCGGTATCCGATACCGCCCTTGCCGGCGGTCTGGACGGGTATTTGTCTTTCTCTGCGGAGTTTTTAAAGAACTCGGGCGACGGAAACTCGTTGGTTTCGCCCGCCTCGCTTCTTTTGGCTCTCGGAATGACTTTTAACGGAGCGGAAGGCGAAACTCTTCTCGAAGCGGAAAAAGTTTTCGGAATGAGTATTTCGGTGTTGAACGAATTCTGCCTCGCTCTCGGGGAGGACATTAAGAATTATAATTCGAAGTCGGAAACGAGAATAAAGGAGGCGAACTCGCTTTGGATAGAAGAAGAATACGGTGAGTTTGTGAAAGACGAGTATATGAGCGAGGTCGGAAAATATTACGATCCCGAAGTTTTTTCTCTTCCGTTTGACTCCGCCGCAGTCAAAAAAATCAACGACTGGACGAGCGACCGGACGGACGGCGAAATAAAAAAGCTTGTGGATAACTTAAACGATGTGCGAGTCGCGCTCGTGAACGCTTTAATCGTAAAAGGGCGTTGGCAAACGCCCGCGAACAATTCATTCGACAGAGAATTTACTTCTTACGACGGGCGAAAAAGCACTTGCAAATTCTTCTCGGGATATGGCGCGTTGTACGAGTCCGAAAGCGCGTACGCGGTAAAAAAATACCTCGCGGGCGGGGCGTTCTATCTCTGCATTCTTCCTAAAGAAGCCGCGTATTTCGCAGATTATTCGGCGTCTTTCGGCGGCGAGGAATTAAAAACGCTGCTTACGAACAACAACAAACGCGGCGCTGAATATATAATGCCCGAGTTCAACGGAGAATTTTCGTACGACCTTATTCCGATACTTTCTTCTATGGGCATAGAGAGGGCTTTTACAAAGGACGCGGACTTTTCGAAAATGACTTCGAATCCTCGCGGTTTGCGTATAGGCGACGCTCTGCAAAAGACTCGTATACGGGTAACGAAAACCGGTTTAACTGCAGCCGCCGCAACCGTTATAGCGACAAAAGACGCGACGGATGAAATGCCGATTGAAAAGCCGCTTAAACTTTCGTTTGACAGGCCGTTTTTATATGTGATATGCATGCCGAACGGCGAACCGTTGTTTATAGGGAAACAAGTTTCGATGTAAAAACAAGGGGAGACGGCGATATTATTCGCTGCCTCCCCGATTTCGACTTGTTGGTTTCAAAGTCGATTTGATTTTAAATTACTTTTGATTTTTAAGTTCTTCGAGAATTTCGGTTAAAAGCTGTTCTGTCTTTGTGGGCTGAGCTGCTTTTTCTTTTTCCTCGGCTTCTTTTCTTGCTTTCTCTTCGGCTGCGGCTTTAGCGCGCTCTTTAGCCATAGCGGAAATCTGTTTGCGCTTTAACCCTTTAGCTCTTAATTCCTGATATTCCTTGCGGGTAAAGCCCATATAGTATCCGTCGCCGGCTTCCTTGACGGAGTTGATTGCCTTAACTATGCAGAAGAGAACGAACGCTATGAGAATAAAGTTGATTATAGCGGTTATAAACGCGCCCCAATCGATATAAATTGATTTCGTCATATCGATTACGCCTTCCGCGTCCGTGACTTTTTTAAGGAAGGTTACGGCGTCCGCAAACCCGTCAGAACCGCCCGTTATAAGCAAAAGCAGATAGTTTATAAGGGGCATAAATATCTTGTTTGTGAGCGCGGTTACTATCGCCGTGAACGCGCTGCCTACGATAACGCCGACAGCCATATCGATTACGTTTCCGCGCATTATGAATTTTTTGAATTCTTCAAAAAACTTTTTCATTTCCTTTTGTAACTCCTTCTTATATTCTTGTTTTCTTGTTAAAAAAAGATAGGGATTCCATTCTTCATCACTAATTACCGAAAAGGCGGCTTTTCAGCCCTTTTCCCCGAACGCTCGCTTGCAGTGAGTAAAGCACAGCTTCGTTCGCGCTCGTTAAAAACCGATTTATTACCGCAAAAATAGTTAGTGATAAGGAATGGAATCCCTGCCGCGAGCGTTTGCCTCTCGCGGTATTAGTTGTTTGTTTATTCTGTTTATCAGCCGCGCT
>JALEKY010000075.1 GCA_022768945.1 Christensenellaceae bacterium
GATTTTTTCAAGCAATTTGGCTTTATTGACCTGGTAAGGAAGTTCGTGTATTACGATATTCTTTTTGTCTCCCGCGTCGAGTTCGATTTCGCATTTAGCCCTTATTAAAATTTTGCCTTTGCCCGTTTCGTATGCCTTTTGAAGTTCGTCGCCCGCAATTATATAACCGCCCGTGGAAAAATCGGGTCCTTTGATGATTTTCATCATCTCGTCAAGTTTGATTTTCGGGTTGTCGATAAGCGCAACCGCACCGTCGATTACTTCTGCAAGGTTGTGCGTAGGTATATTAGTCGCAAGACCTACCGCAATACCAGTCGCTCCGTTTACAAGCAAATTGGGGAATCTCCCCGGGAGCGTGACGGGTTCTTTCAACGAATCGTCGAAATTGAGTTGCCAGTCGACCGTGTCTTTATCCAAATCGCTGAGCAGTTCAAGTGCGAGCGGTTGAAGTTTTACTTCGGTATACCTCATTGCCGCCGCCGAATCTCCGTCGACCGAACCGAAGTTTCCGTGCCCGTCGACAAGCGTCATTCTCATATTGAACGGTTGCGCCATTCTTACCATCGCGTCGTAAACGGAAGTGTCGCCATGCGGGTGATACTTAGCAAGGCAGTCGCCTACGACCTTCGCGCTTTTCTTATATCCTTTGTCGGGAGTAAACCCCTGCTCATACATCGAATAAAGAATTCTTCTCTGAACGGGTTTTAGTCCGTCCTCTACTCTCGGGAGGGCTCTGTCGAGTATAACGTACTCGGCATAAGGTATCATCGAGTTATGAAGCACGTCCTCGAGCGAGCTTGTAATAATTCTGTCGTTAGTATTATTCTCAGCCAAAATAAAAACCTCCCTTAAAGTTTAACTTCCTTAATAAAGGTATCTTCCTTATTGAAATCGGCGTTCTCCTGAATATACGCTTTTCTCGCGTCGATGGCGTCGCCCATAAGGGTAGTGATAAGTCTTTCCGCTTCGGCGGCGTCTTCGAGCGAAACGCGCATAAGCACCCTCGATTTCGGGTTCATCGTAGTATCCCAAAGCTGTTCGGGGTTCATTTCACCGAGACCTTTATATCTTTGAATCTGATACCCTCTTCCGACCTTATCTATCTTTACTTTAAGTTCGTTGTCGTCATAAGCGTACTCTTCCACGTCTTTTTTGTAGACCTTGTAGAGCGGCGGCATACCGATGTAAACGTGCCCTGTCTGAACAAGCTCTCTCATATATCTGAAGAAGAACGTCAGCAAAATCGCCCTTATATGCGCTCCGTCCTGATCGGCATCGGACAAAATAATAACCTTGTCGTAATTGAGATCTTTCAGCGTGAAGTCGTTCCCTATACCCGTGCCGAGCGCGCTTATAATCGTCCTTATTTCCTCGTTTTTCAGAACCTCGTCCAAACGTTTTTTCTCGGCGTTGAGCGGTTTGCCGCGCAGAGGAAGAATAGCCTGATGCTGTCTGTCTCGCCCCTGTTTCGCGCTGCCGCCTGCGGAGTCGCCCTCTACTATGAAAATCTCGTTGAGTTCGGCTTTTCTCGAAGAGCAGTTCGCAAGCTTACCTATAAGCTTTGTGGAATCCGCTTCTTTTTTACCTCTCGCTATTTCCTTTGCGTGTCGCGCGGCGTTTCTCGTTTTAGCCGCGCCCTGCGCCTTTTTAATCATCGCGTCGAAAACGTCTGCGTTCTTCTTGTTTTTCGAAAGCGCGCCGAGCTCGTCCACCACAAGCCCGTCCACCGCGGGACGAACTTCGGGGTTTCCGAGCTTGGTTTTCGTCTGCCCCTCGAATTCCACGTTCTTCATCTTTATGGAGAGTATCGCGGTCATACCTTCGCGGAAATCCTCGCCCATAAAGTTGGGATCCTTGTCCTTCAGATAGTTATTGCTCCGCGCGAAGTCGTTCAGAACCTTCGTGATGCCCGATTTAAACCCGATCTCGTGCATACCGCCCTCGGGCGTCGGGATGTTGTTAACAAACGAGAACACGCTCTCGGTGTAACTGTCCGTATGCTGAATGGCGAATTCTATCAAAATTCCGTCCCTCTCGCCGGTGACGTAAACGGGTTCGGGGTAAACGGGCGTTTTCCCCTCATTCAACCACTTAACGAAATCGACTATACCGCCGTCGTATTTATATTCTTTTCTTACTTCCTGCTCTTCCCTTTTGTCCGTAAGAGTAATGCACACGCCCTTATTCAAAAACGCGAGTTCACGAAGTCTTTTGGCTACTATTTCGAACTTGAAATTAACCGTTTCAAAAACTCTCGCGTCCGGCTTAAATTGAACGAAAGTGCCCTTTTTCCTCGTTTTCATGCCGGTATCCGCAAGCGGAGCCTTAGGAATACCCGACATCATCTTTCCCGTAACGGGATCGGGATAGCTAGAGAATTCCATCTGATACACGTCGCCGCGGTAAACCTGAACTTTGAGCCATTCGGAGAGCGCGTTGGTTACCGAAGCGCCCACGCCGTGCAGACCGCCGGAGTAGTTGTAGTTATCGTTGCCGAACTTACCGCCCGCGTGCAGCTGCGTAAAAATAAGCTGAACCGCCGAAACCTTTTTCTCCTTGTGAATATCTACCGGCATACCTCTGCCGTTATCCTCTACGGACGCGCTCCCGTCCTTATAAAGAACCACGTCCACCCTGTCCGCATAACCGTTGGCTGCTTCGTCTATGGCGTTGTCGACTATTTCCCAAAGGATATGATGAAGACCTTTTTCGCCCGTAGACCCTATGTACATACCGGGGCGAACTCGAACCGCTTCCAACCCCTCGAGAACGGTAATATCGTCTGCGCTGTATGTTTTCTTTGCCATTAGCGTAATTACCTCCTGTTAATGCCGTCGCGACCTTCGCTTTTCATTAAGCCGAGAAGCGTCTGACTCGCGCCGTATTTATCTAAAAGACATTCTAATTTTTCGTTCTGTTTTTCTCTCTCCGCCGCGTCCTCTTTCATAGCGAGCGAAGCTCTTATCATAAGATTTTTCGGACTTGCGTCGAACCCTACGAATTCAAGGCAATCCACCGAATACCCCGCGTTTTCGAGGGCTTTTACCCTGATCGCGTCCGTGAGGAGGGCTGAAAATCTCTCTTTTATAAGCCCGTGCTCCAACATTATGTCAAAGTCGCCACCCTTCCTTATTTCAGCGTTTATTTCGTGCTGACAGCACGGTACGGAGAATATGTATTTTACCTCTTTTTCGACCGCAAAATCGAGCGCGTAGTCTGTCGCCGTATCGCACGCGTGCAACGTGACTATCATATCGATTTTCTCGTCCGAAAGCTTGTCTTCCTTTACGTCAGCCACAATAAATTTCAAACCGTTGTATCCGTATTTATCCGCAAGCTCGTTGCACTTTTTCACAACGTCGGCTTTTAAATCGTAGCCGGTAATCTTAACGTTCAATTTGCGCTTTACAGAAAGATAGTAGTACAAAAGGAATGTAAGATAGCTCTTTCCGCACCCGAAATCGAGAACGTTAAAGCTTTCGCCCTCATTTATCGGGTTCTTACGGAACACGTCGTCGACGATTTCTATAAATCTGTTTATTTGCTTGAACTTTTCGCTTTTAGCCGCGGCAATTTTGTTTTCCTTCGTAAACACGCCGAGGTCTTTAAGCGCAGGAATGTCTTCGCCTTCCGTAAATATATAATTTTTCTTTCTGTTATGAACGGCGTCCATAACCGTTTTCACTTTGTTTCCCTTAACCGTCACCGTACCTTTTTTATTCGTCAGAATAATAAGTCCGCCGTCCGTAAACATAACGTCGTACTGCTTAAACCCGCCGAAAATCCGCGTTTTAAGGCACTTTTCAATTTCATCAGGCTCTATCGTTTCGTGAAAAACCTTATCTCTCGTATACTTTTCGGAAAGAAATCTGTCTTTTTCTATTCTTCTGAAAACAACTTTGTTATACTCCGAATCGAGGCTCCCCGAGCAAACGATTTTTATAAGCTTTTCCGACTTGGAAACTATTTCGTCTATCGCTTTTTCGAGTTTCTCGTTCACGGGCTTACCCCCTCGGCAATAGCCGCCGCGTCGAGGTCTTCGAGCCAGATTCTGACCGTCGCGTCCGAAGGCATTCTCCAATCCCCTCTCGGAGAAAGAGTAACCGAACCGATTTTAACCCCGTCCGGTATACACGAACGCTTGAACTGCTGAGAGAAAAATCTCCTCAAAAACGTTCTGAGCCATTTATATATCGTTTCCTTTTTGAAATCGCCGTCGAAAGTCCTTATCGCAAGATAGAAAATTTTCGAAGGCTTAAAGCCGTTTCTTAAAATATGGTAAAGGAAGAAGTCGTGAAGCACGTACGGGCCCACCACGTCTTCTGTCTTCTGCACAATCTCGTCGTGATCGTGCGGAAGAAGCTCCGGAGATACCGGCGTATCGAGAATGTCCTGTAAAACGCGCTTTATCTTGCTGTTTGAGCTGTTTGCCTCGCACTCTATAAGATACCTTATAAGCGTTTTAGGCACCGAAGAATTTACCGCGTACATAGACATATGGTCGCCGTTGTAAGTAGCCCAACCGAGCGCAAGTTCGGACAAATCGCCCGTACCTATAACTATGCCTCCGTACTTGTTCGAAAGATCCATAAGAACCTGTGTTCTCTCTCTCGCCTGCGAATTCTCGTAAGTTATATTAGTAACTTCAGGATTATGCCCTATATCCGCGAAGTGCTGATTGACGGCTCTTCTTATATCTATCTCTTCGAGACAACAACCGTAAAGCTCGGAAAGCGTTACCGCGTTGTTTTTCGTTCTCGAAGTCGTTCCGAAACACGGCATCGTCACCGCGTGTATTCCTATTCTGTCAAGCCCGAGCATGTCGAACGCGCGCACGCAAACTATAAGAGCAAGCGTAGAATCAAGTCCGCCGGAAATTCCGACGACAACGCTTTTCGCGCCTATGTGTTTAAGTCTTTTCTTCAGCGCGTTTGCCTGCATACTCAAAATAAGCTCGGCTCTCTCTATAAGTTCCCTTCCTTTCGGAACAAACGGCGTTTTCTCGTATTTTCTCGTAATTTCGTAAAACGGAACGGGCAAATCGAAATAAATTCTCTCAATCTTTTCGTTTACCGGATAGTCGTAATTCGTAAATTTGCTTCTCTCGAATTCGAGAAAACTCAAATCGACGTCCGCGTAAATCGCCTTCGGACTAAACAGTTCCGTCTGATTTAAAATTTTTCCGTTGTCGCAAATAATGCTGTGTCCGGAGTAAACGAGGTCGGTCGTAGACTCTCCCTCCGAAGCGTTCGCGTAAAGGTAAGCCGTATAAGTCTTAGCGGACTGCATGGAAACGAGATTCCTTCTGTACTCGGCTTTGCCGACCGTCTCGTTACTGCAGGATAAATTCGCTATAACCGTCGCCCCGTTTATCGAAAGACAGTTCGAGGGCGGCTCGGTAACCCATAAATCCTCGCAAATTTCAACTCCTATGCGCATTTCGGGCATTTTTGCGTTGACGAATATATAATTCGTGCCGAACGGATATACTTTTTCGCCTATTCTTATAGTCGAATTTTCCTTCGGCGCGGGATTAAACTGTCTTTTATCGTAAAATTCGTTGTAATTCGGCAGATAAGTTTTGGGAACAACCCCTAAAATTTCTCCTCCGTAGCAAACTATCGCGCAATTATAAAGCTTGCCGTCCTTTCTGAGCGGCGAACCGAACACGAGCAAAGTGCTAAGCCCCCGCGTGCAGGAAGCGATTTTAAGCACGAACTCCTCCGCGCTCGAAACAAGCGTTTGCTGATAAAACAAATCGCCGCAGGTATAACCGGTAAGCGACATTTCCGGGAGAACGAGAATTTTCGCGCCCGCCGCGCTCGCACGGCAAACGGCAAGAACAATCCCGTTAGCGTTGAAAGGCACGTCCGCCACTTTGATTTCAGGCGAAGCAACCCCGACTTTCACAAACCCGAAGCTGTCCGTTTTTTCCCTTGTGAACGGCGACGTAACAAACTCCTCGCTTTCTTCCCTTAAAACTTCCTTCGGCGCGTCCGAAATCACCTCCCCGAGATCCGTTCCGAGCGCGACCGCAAGCGAAAAAAGAGTATCCAGCTTAATGCTGCCGATACCGCCCGAAAACAACTTATTTACCGTTCCGAGCGAAACCCCGCTCTTCTCCGCAAGGCTCTCGTTCGTAAAACCTTTTTCGGCTTTAATCCTCTTAAGTTTTGAGATTATTTCAGCAGTTCCCGAAGCCATTTTACACTCCGCCAAATTTACTTTCCTTAAAATTTTACCATATCTTATAATTTTTTGCAACCGTTTTTTATAATAATTCTGTTATAATATAAAACTTTCTTATACTTTTCATAAAAAAATAAGTCGATTATTTTTGCTTTAATCGACTTATTTATACCTTTTTATAGTTTTTATAATTTGTTATAATATGTTTTTACAATGCTTTATATTATTTTATAAACACACCGAATCGAATTATAATTTTTTATTTACGCGCTACTCGTTTTTTGCGTTTTCGTTATAAAAAACTTCAATAATTTTATCGAGTTTTTCCAAAACTTTCTCTTTTCCGAAATTATTTTGTGCGGAAGTAGCAATCACGTTGTCTTCTCCGATGTTTATGCTTGCGGCTAAATTTCTCACCTGCGGTTTAATTCTCGTTTTTGCAAGTTTATCGGCTTTAGTGGCAATTACGGTAAACGGTATGATGTAGTGATTTAAAAACGTCACCATATCTTTATCGTCGCCCGTCGGCTCATGTCTTAAATCCATAAGCGAAAAAACGTGCGCGATTTTGCCGCTGTCTTTAAAAAAGTCGTCGAGAAGTTTAGCCCAGCGAATTTTTTCGTCCTTCGATACTTTCGCAAAACCGTATCCCGGCAAATCCGCAAGCACGAACTCACCGAAATCGAAATAATTCACAAGTCTTGTTCTGCCCGGAGTTACCGAGGTTCTCGCAAGCTTTTTGTTGTTTGCGAGCATATTTATAAACGAGCTTTTACCCACGTTCGATTTGCCGCAAACGGCAATTACCGGCTTATCTGTCGTTATAAAACCGCTTTTGCTTGCGGCGGATGTTATGAATTTAGTCGTTTTTATTATCATTGTCTTTTTTCAGCGCGATGTCAAAAACTTCTTTCGCGGTTTTTACGGGGTAGAAAGTAATATCCGCGCGGATATTTTGCGGTATTTCTTCCAAATCCTTTTTATTCGCTTCGGGAATAATTATGTCGCGTATGCCAAGTCTGTACGCGGCGAGAGATTTTTCCTTTAATCCGCCTATCGGCAAAACGTTTCCTCTGATTGTTATTTCGCCCGTCATAGCAACCGATTTTTTCACTTTTACGTTCGTAAAAGCGGAAACTATCGCCGTTGCCATCGTTATGCCCGCGCTCGGTCCGTCCTTCGGAGTCGCCCCCTCGGGCACGTGAATATGAACGTCGTTCTCTTCGAACTTCTGTTTATCGATACCGAATTCGTCCGCATGCGCGCGGATATACGTGAGCGCCGCTCTTGCGGATTCTTTCATTACGTCACCGAGTTTTCCGGTGAGAATAATCTCGCCCTTGCCTTTCATCAAAAGACATTCCACGGTAAGCGTAGTCCCTCCGACCTGCGTCCAGGCAAGCCCGGTTACCGCGCCGACTTCGTCCTGCTTCAAAGCTTCGTCAGGGAAAAATTTGCGAACGCCGAGATATTTTTCAACCCCGTTTTCCCTTACTATCTGCTTTTTCGCCTTATCGTCCGAAGCGAATTTCGTAGCGACCTTTCTGCAAACCGAGCCGATTTCGCGCTCCAACGTTCTTACACCCGCTTCCATAGTGTAGCCGCGGATTATAAGTTTTAACGCGTCGTCGGAAACAGAAAGATTATCTTTCGTAAGCCCGTTTTGCTCTATCTGTTTGGGAAGCAAATATCTTTTTGCTATTTCGAGTTTTTCTTCTTCAGTATACCCGGGAACCTGAATAAGTTCCATTCTGTCGAGAAGCGGACCGGGTATCGTATCTACCGAGTTTGCGGTTGTGATGAACAACACTTTTGACAAATCGTACGGGATTTCCATAAATCTGTCGCGGAATGTGTCGTTCTGCTCGGGATCGAGCACTTCGAGAAGCGCGCTCGACGGATCGCCGCGCAAATCCATGGCGATTTTATCTATTTCATCGAGAAGGAAAACCGGGTTAATCGTTCCCGCTTCTTTCATCGAATATATAATTCTGCCGGGCATCGCGCCGATATAAGTTCTTCTGTGACCGCGGATTTCGGCTTCGTCCTTTACTCCGCCGAGGCTCATTCTTACGAATTTTCTGCCGAGAGCCCTTGCTATCGAACGAGCAATAGACGTTTTACCTACTCCCGGAGGTCCTACGAAACAGAGAATGGGACCGCGGATTTTCTTTGTGAGTTTTAAAACCGCAAGATACTCGACTATTCTCTCTTTTACTTTGGTTAAACCGTAATGGTCGGAGTCGAGTATTTTTTTCGCTTCGTTCAAATCGTCCGAATCTTTAGTTTGTTCGTTGAACGGCAAATCGAGTAGCCAATCGAAATAATTGCGGATAACGGTGTATTCGGGAGAGGACGGCGGCATTTTATCCATTTTATTGAGTTCCTGAAACGCCTTATCCTCGATTTCCTTAGGCAAATTCTTTTCTATGATTTTGCTGCGGATAATATCTTTTTCCTCTTCGTCGTCTCCGAGTTCGGAATGAATCGCGCGAAGCTGCTCCCTTAAATAATATTCTTTTTGGCTTTTATCTATATTCTGGCGAACGCGCGCGGCTATCTTCTTTTCGAGAACGGCTATTTCCTGCTCGTACCCCAAAAGCTCGTCAAATCTTTTAAGCCTTTCGGTTACGAGGTTGCATTCGAGAATGGATTGCTTGTCCGCGTCTTTAAACTGAACGTTGAAAGTGGCAACGTCCGAAAATTCCTCGGCGTCTTCTATATTCTCTATCAAAGCGATTGTTTCGCGGGGAAGTTTTGCGTTTGCCGCGTATTCTTTGAACGAATTCATCGCCACGCGGAAATTTGCCTCGACTTCGGCGGGATTTTCTTCTTCGAGATACTCTCTTTCGACTTCTACTTCGAAAAACTTGTCGTTTTCCCTGTATACGTTCACCCTTGCGCGGTAAACAGCCTGTACGCTTACCCTTGCGTTGTTGCCGGGCATTTTTACTATCTGACGAATTCGGCACACCACGCCTACTTTATATATATCTTCTCTCGACGGGTTTTCTACCGAACTGTCCTTTTGCGTGGCTATGAATAAATCGACGTTGTTGTTTGCCGCGGTATCGACTGCGGCGAGCGACATTTGCCTGCCTACGTCAAAACCCGTTATCACGCCCGGGAAAATAACCTTTCCCCTAAGCGCGACCATAGGAAGAACAACGCCGTTTTCGGTTTTTGCGTTTACTATTTCTTTTTCGTTTACTTTCTCTTCCATATATTTCAGTATTCGTTTTCCCGAAGGAAAACATTCCTTTCGATTACTTTATTAACTGCCGAAAGAGCGGTTTATGGGTTAAAAATAGGGGCATCGGACATACTCTTGCCGATACCCCTGCTTTACCTTGTTAAAACTTACTCCTCGGTAATGAGATTCTTGAAAGTCTTTTTATATTTCGTTATATACTCGGTACCGTCTTCTACAAATTTGGAGATGTTGTAAGATACGGTATCGCTTACGAGCTTTTCAAGATTGGAGCTCTTTTTGACTTTGAGAAGTTTTGCGGCGGTGGAGCCTTCGTTATTAAGGTCTGCCTTAAATTCCGCTTCGCTTGCGTATTCGCCGTTTTCGTTAGCTTCCATTACCTTAGTACATATTATAATATGATAGCCGTAATCGGTAGCTACGATTTTGAAAGAGCCTTCGCCCGCGTTGATAACTTCCTGAGCGGCTTCCTTGAATTCGGGAACGAAGTTGTTGGACTTAATTCCGTTGAAGTAGCCGTAAAGTTTGTTAAGACAGCCGGTATCGGTGCTGTACGCGAACATAAGATCGTTTATAGCGTCTTTATAGGTTTCTACGTCTATCGCGTTGTTGTATTTATTGTTTACGACAACCGCGCTCGTCAAACCCAAAGCGGGTTTGAATACGTTTTCGATGAAAGCAGAGAACGTCATTTCGGTAGCGGTTATTTCGGTGAAGTTTGCCTTATCCGTTTCTTCGGCTTTTTCTTCCCAAACCCACGCGCCGTCTTTTTGGAAATATTTGACGGATTTCGTTCCTTCTACCTTATCAACGGAGCCGGTTACCGTTCCGTTGAATTTCTTGAGAAGATCTGTCTTTACGCGGTCGTCGTCGAAAGTGAATTCGCTTCCCGAAGAAGTTCCGTATGCGTTCTGAACCCAGGTGGCACGCAAATCTTTTGCGGTCAGAGTTTTTAAAAGCTCTTTTCTGTATTCTTTTTTAGCTCCGTCCGTATATTCGGTGAAAGCTTCCAAAGCAGCGGTAGCTTCGGCGGAGAATCCGATGAGAATGTTTGCGACATAGCCGTATTTATCTCCGCTTGCGAGCGTGGGATTATAAAGAACGTAAGAGTCTGCGGTGATGCCGTCGAGAGCGGTTTCGTAGGAAGATAAGTCCTTAGTGTACTTTTCTTTCTGCTCGTTGAACATATTTACGTATTCCGAATACAAAGCGTCTTCGACTACGCCTTCCGCGGCGGTTGCTTCGAGAAGGTCTTCGTAGTTCTGAATTACGAAAGACTCGAGATTGCTTGCGAGAAGGTATACGTAGTAGCAATAGTTCTGAACTTCGTACTGTTTATTGTCGTTTTTAAGAGCTTCTACTTCCGCTTTACCGAAAAGCCCGAGGGTTTCGAAACTGTCGGTAAGAGAGTCGAAAGCGGCTTTCTTTTCCACGCCGCCGAGGTATTTTGAGAAGTACTGCTTTTTATACTCGGTATATTTGGTCTTCTTCCACGCGTCGTACGCGGTCTTTTCCTCGTCGGTCATCTTTTCTTCGGTAAGACCTTCCTTACCGATAGACTTAGCGTATTCTTCGTCTATAGCCGTGCCGTCGGTAGTTACGGTGGGAACGGTACGCGCGGTTATTTTTTCGTCTTCCGTTTCCTTCTTATCGTCCGTCTTTTCTTCAAAAGACTTCGTCATGTTCGCGAAGTTTGCGAGCACATTGTATTCCGCTTCGGCAGCCTGAGATTCCGTAACGAATTTCAAAAGTTCTTTTACGTAATCGTAATAAGTCTTCATCATGCCGTCCGAAACGTATTTTTCTTCCGGAAGAGTTACAGCGGACGAAGTATAAGTTTTGCCTGCCTCCGCAAGCTTTTTACGCGAGTACTGGACGATTACTTTGTTGTTCGTAAGATTGCTTAAAATCAAATCATAAGTCTTACTGAGCGTGTAGCCGTAGTTCTGCACATACATATAGCCGTAAGTTACGTAACCCGAAATAAGCTCGCGCTTGTAGATGTTTTCGGGCTCGATTTTATATGCGGTTTCGTCGCCGTCCATATCGATATTGACCGACGCGATTACCTGCTCCATATCTCTTTCCGTATTGACTTCGAGAAGTTCGCAACCTGCAAACGCCCCCAAAATCATCGCTGCGGAAAGCAAAAGTGCGATCAGTTTTCCTGCAAATGTTTTCATAGATCTCTCCTGAGTCTTTCTTTCGGTACGTCGCCCGTCTGCGGAACGATATACCGCGCTTATTTTACATAGTTAATATTATACAATATAAAGGGGCGATTTGCAAATTATTTTACGCCGTTTTGCAACTTTTTTCTTTTCTTTTTTACGGTTTTTTCGCGGGCACGGGTTATTCATCCGTCGATTTCCGTACGGCAAAGGAAAAAATTTGCCGCCGTAGAGTTAAAACGCGACGGGCGGAAGAATTTACACGGCAAGAAAATCGGTGACGAACGAGAGAACCTGCTCGGCGCTCATACCCGGTTTTTCTATTCTTAGAACGGGATTTTGTTTAAACGACAACGACGCGCAGTTTTTGTTTGCGGTAATAGACGCGTACAGTTTTTCGTTGTCGAGACATTCGAGACTTGCGAAGGTAACTTCGGCGCATTCTTTTTTTACGAGAACTTTTTTTGCCCGGACAGCCTTTGCCTTCGTTTTTAAAACGGCGATTCCGATAAGCGTTCCGACCTCTTTCGGAATACTTCCGTACACCTCCGTAAGAGAACGTTCAACGCGCGTTTTGTCCGATTCCTCCGCGATTTCGGCTATTTGTTTGTAACAATCCATTCTCGAAGCGGAGTCGGGAATATACTCTTCCGGGATATATGCGCCCGCCCTGACGTCAAGCTCGGTTTCGAAATTTTCCGTCGTTTCGCCAAGCTCTTCGCGAAGAATTCGAGAGTAAAGTTCGTAGCCGACTTTTTCCATATGACCGTGCTGCTCTCTGCCGAGCACGTTGCCCGCGCCGCGGATTTCGAGGTCGCGCATGGCGATTTTAAAGCCGCTGCCCATTTCGGTGAATTCCATAATAGCGGTGAGGCGCTTGTACGCGGATTCGCTCATGACTTTATCCGGTTTGAACGTGAAATAGGCGTGCGCCATGCGGTCGCCCCTGCCCACTCTCCCTTTGAGCTGGTAGAGGGTGGACAAGCCGAGTTTGTCCGCGTCGATTACGATGAGCGTGTTCGCGTTTGGCAGATCGATGCCGTTTTCTATTATCGTAGTGGCGACGAGAATGTCCGCCTTTCCTTCGTAAAAGGACTGAACGGAAGCTTCCAGAACCTTCTCGTCCATCTGCCCGTGTGCGGTAATAATGCGCGATAAAGGCAGTATTTCGGCTAAATGCTCGGAATATTTGTATATGCTTTCAACCCTGTTGTAGAGGATAAAAACCTGCCCGCCGCGACCGATTTCACGGAGTACCGCGTCACGAACGAGCGCGTCGGATTCTTCGGTTACGTACGTTTGAACGGGGAGTCTCGTCTTCGGAGGAGTGTTGATCGTGCTTATATCTCTTATTCCCGTGAGCGACATATGAAGAGTGCGCGGTATAGGCGTTGCCGAGAGAGTGAGAGTATCCACATTGACTTTCATGGTTTTTATACGCTCTTTGTGTTCCACGCCGAAACGTTGTTCTTCGTCGAGAATAAGAAGCCCGAGGTCTTTGAATTTTACGTCTTTGCCGAACAGACGGTGTGTGCCGATGATTATGTCCGTTTCGCCAGAGGCTACCCTCTCGAGAGTTCTTTTCTGTTCAGCCGCCGTTTTGAAACGATTGATGACGTCTATATGAACGCCGAAGCCGGCAAAACGCTTTTCGCAAGTGTTGAAATGCTGCTGCGACAATATTGTGGTCGGCGCGATTATGGCGACTTGCTTCGAGTCGCACACGGCTTTGAACGCCGCGCGAAGGGCGACTTCCGTCTTGCCGAAGCCGACGTCTCCGCATAAAAGTCTGTCCATAACTTTGTCGCTTTCCATATCTTTTTTGATTTCTTCGATGGAAGAAATCTGGTCTTCGGTTTCTTCGAACTCGAAAGAATCTTCGAAAAGCTTCATTAGCTCGTCGTCCTCGGAAAATCTGAAGCCGTGACGTTCGGCACGCTCCCGGTAAAGAGATTTCAGGTTTATCGTCATCTTTTTTATCGACTGACGAACGCGTTCTTTAACCTTTTCGAAATCTTTGCCGCCTATTTTGTTGAGCGTGGGTTTTTTATCGCCCGCAAGGTATTTAGTGAGTTTATCCATCTGCTCCACGGAAACGTAGAGCATGTCGCCGCCGGCATATTCGACCGAAATGTAATCCTTTACGCCGGAGGTGGTTTCTATCTTTCTCGTGCCGCGAACAATTCCGACGCCGTGCTGTTCGTGTACGGCATAGTCGCCAACCGAGGGGGCGGAAAATACGTCGTTACGACGTTTTTTAATTTTCTTTTCGGACGAGGATTTTAAATATAAATCGCCGCTGCCGATTACGACAAGCTTCGCGTCGTGATAAACAAAGCCGTTTTGCAGAATAAACGTCGTGAGCTTAACGCCCGTAAAGTCTTCTTCAAAATCATCGTTTATTTCCGCGGTGACGCGTTTTTCGAAAAGATCGGAATAGAGTTTTTTTGCCCTGTCATCCCCCGCACAGCAAACTATGACGCGGTATCCGCCGGCTTTCCAATTTGCTATATCGGTGACGGCGTCGCCTACGCGCATCGAGTAGCGCGGTACGGGCGTGCAGTTGAATTTATAAGTTTTGAGAGGATTGAAAAATTCGATTTTGGTGATAAGGCTTTGGAGGGCGAGCTTGCGTTTGCCGTTAAAATTCGTTAAAACTTCTTCAATCGAAAGAAGTTGGTTTAACGTAAAATCGTACGCTTCGCCGCTCTTTAAAAACCGACTTACCCTTTCTGTATGCTCTTTGTATATGCTTTCGGCGGTGTCTTTCAAAAGTTTACATTCGTCGAAAACAACTACGGCGTTTTTATCGATATAGTCGAAAATGTCGTTCGTCGAGCTTTTCAAAAGGGGCATTATAAACTGCAGGCAGTCCGCGAACGA
The DNA here is from genome assembly GCA_022768945.1 of Christensenellaceae bacterium. Taxonomy (GTDB): domain Bacteria; phylum Bacillota; class Clostridia; order Christensenellales; family Borkfalkiaceae; genus RGIG3732. The sequence goes on from JALEKY010000075.1 coordinate 14,455, forward strand.
GCCGCTTTCGAGGGCTTCGGAAAGCTCCGAAAAAATAGCGCGCGATTTTGTAAAAACCATGTTTTTCACGCTTTTTCCGTAACTTTCTTTGAGCTTAGCCCTTATTTCGTCGCGCTCGGTTTCATCAATAAAAATATCTGTGGCGGCTACCGCTTTAAAAGTTTTTACCCGCTCGTTTTTTAAGCCGGTGGATTCGTCGAACGAGCAAATGGTTTCGACTTCGTCACCGAAAAAGTTAACGCGGAAAGGAATTTCGGAGTTGACGGGGTACACGTCGAGTATGTCGCCGCGAAGGGAAAACGTTCCTTTTTCGGATACGCTTTCAACGCGGGAATAGCCGAGCTTGGCAAGGGCTTTTACGGCTTCGTCCACACAGATTTCTTCGTTTTCGGTTATCGTTAACGCCCCGACCGTTTTCGGAAAAAGCTGCATCAAACTCTCTATCGGAGCTACAACTATCTCGGCGCCGTTTTTTATTTCGTAAAGGGCGGTAAGTCTGCCGAACAAACTCTCCTTATTGAACGAATGTTTGAACAGAACGACGTCGTCCTTCGGCGGCAGATAAACGACTTTTTTATCAGTGAGTTCGCTTATTTCCTCTGCGGCTTGCTTCGCGCCGACCGCCGTAGACGTGACGTATAAAACAGGCAAGCCGAGCGACGATACGATATGGCATTTATGAGAAAACTGTATGCCGAAAGCCGAGCAAGGCATTCCTTCCCGGACGTTCGATTGAAGCTCGGCAAAGTCGCCGCCGAGCGAATTCAGTTGTATATATTTAGATAAAGACATATCAGTTTAAAACAAAAAAGCTTTGATAACGTGCGTTTTAAGCCACTTTTGCCTTTTACAGATTGATATTGCACTCGCAGCCGATTTTATCTATCGATTCTCCTTTCGCGAACATTTCGGCGGCTTTGGTCGCGTTTGAAACGGGCGTAAGCATGGCTTCCCTGACAGCGGGCGACCTGTTTGACAAAACGTATTCGATTATCGGCATAATCTCTTTTTCCGGTTTTATGCCTATGCGCGCGCGGGGAAATTCCGTACTGCCGAGTTCCTTTACTATACTGCGCATTCCGTTGTGCGTTCCCGCGGAGCCGTGAGCGCGGATACGGAGCGCGCCGACGGGAATATCGTAGTCGTCGTAAAATACCATTACGTTCGAAAGGGGTATTTTGTAGAACGAAACGAGTTCCCGCACGCTTTCGCCGCTGGAATTCATAAACGTCTGCGGTTTTGCGAGAAGAACTTTTTCTTTGCCGATAAACGTTTCGGCAACTACAGCCTTGCAAGTTTTTTTGGTAAAAGAAGCGCGGAATTCCTCGGCTATTTGGTCGAGCGCGATAAAGCCCGCATTGTGGAACGTGTTTTCGTATTGTTTGCCCGGATTGCCGAGCCCTACAAGTAAATACATTTTTAAAAAAATCTCTTTATAGTAAAGTCGCGAGGCTATTGAATAACCCCGCGAGTTTTTATCGTTATATGATAATCAGTCGTAAATTTCGGACATCTGTTTGTCGAGATAGATATTCTCGATCGCTCTTGCGAAAAGCTTTGCAACGGACAAGACCTTGATTTTGTCGAGCTTCTTTTCTTCCGGCAACGGAATGGTGTCGAGAAGAACCATTTCGGTTATGTGAGAATCCCTTATTCTGTCGATAGCGGGACCGGAAAGAACGGCGTGCGTAGCGCATGCGTAGATTTCCTTGGCTCCGTTATTGTAAAGAGCTTCGGCACCCTGACAGATAGTTCCTGCGGTGTCGATCATATCGTCTACCATAAGGCACTTCTTGCCCTTAACGTCGCCTATTATGTTCATAACCTCTATCTGGTTAGCCTTGGGGCGGCGTTTATCGACGATTGCCATGGGGCAGTTAAGTTTTGTAGCTACGTTTCTCGCTCTCGAAACCGAGCCGATGTCAGGCGAGACGACGACAAAGTCTTCGTCAACCTTGTTTTCGAAATATTTATAAAGCAACGGACCGCCTAAAAGGTGATCTACGGGGATATCGAAGAAACCCTGTATTTGCGCCGCGTGAAGGTCCATGGTAAGAACTCTGTCCGCGCCTGCGGAAGTTATTATATCGGCAACGAGTTTTGCGGTGATGGGATCTCTCGAACGAGCCTTTCTGTCCTGACGGGCATATCCGAAATAAGGTACGACAGCCGTTATTCTGCCTGCCGACGCTCTTCTCGCCGCGTCAATCATTATTAAAAGCTCCATAAGATTTTCGTTTACGGGAGCGCACGTAGACTGTACGATAAATACGTCTCTGCCTCTGACCGTTTCCCCGAGGTGAACGGACGTTTCGCCGTCGCTGAAATGACCTACCTCGATTTCGCTAAGCTCAAAACCTAAATTATGAGCAATGTCTTTTGCAAGTTTTTCGTTTGAATTGCCTGCGAAAATCTTGATCTCGTTGCCGTGAGTTATCATTATAGTTACTTCCTCCTAAGTTTAAACGACGGCAGATTTCGATTTTACTCCGTCGTTTGGTACAAGCATATATATTGTATTACAATTTGCAAAATTTATCAAGCGGTTTTCGACCTATTATCAAACTTTTGTAAATGTTATTTTTAGCAAACGTAAAGAAATGCTTTTGTTTATGTAAAAAAGTAAAATTGTTTGAACGGGTTTTGAAAGTCTGAGAGAAATTTTGCGTGGCGGTTTGAAAGGAAAGGTAATGCGGACGAGAGAGGAAGAAATA
>JALEKY010000022.1 GCA_022768945.1 Christensenellaceae bacterium
TAAGGTAATTCCCGTAGGTTGCGTTTTGACGATGGTCGGAACGGGCAGCGAGATGAACGGAGGCGCTGTTATCACTAATCACGAAAAGAAATTGAAAATCGGGCATGTTTTCGGGGAAAACGTATTCCCGAAATTCTCCGTGCTCAATCCCGAATTCACGTTTACGTTGCCTCGTTACCAGATGATTTCGGGCATTTACGATATAATGTCGCACATTCTCGAGCAGTATTTTTCGGGAGAGGACGACAACACGAGCGACTATATTTCCGAGGGGCTTTTGCGTTCGCTTATTACGAGCGCTAACGTTGCGGCTGTTAATTCTACCGATTACGAGGCGAGAAGCAATATAATGTGGACGGCAACCTGGGCGCTTAACACTCTGATTTCGAAGGGCAAAACAACCGACTGGATGGTGCATATGCTCGGTCAGGCGGTAGGCGCGTACACAAACGCTGCTCACGGAATGACTCTTTCCGCCGTTTCCATGTCGTACTACAGATATATTTTGCCTTACGGAACGGCTAAATTCGCCCGCTACGCGGTAAACGTATGGGAAGTTAATCCCGATGGCAAGAGCCAAACCGAAGTCGCGGAAGAAGGTCTTGACAGAATGGAAAAATGGATGACCGGGTTAGGGCTTGTAATGAACCTTTCTTCGCTCGGCGTTACGGAAGAAATGATAGACGGAATAGCTTCCGCCACGCTCGTTATGAACGGCGGGTATAAAGCGCTTACTTCGGAAGAAATCAAGGAAATTCTCAAGAAAAGACTGTAGGAATTCCATTCTTCATCACTAATTACCGAAAAGGCGGCTTTTCAGCCCTTTTTTCCGAGCGCTCGTTTGCAGTACGTAAAGCACAGCTTCGTTCGCGCTCTTAAAAAATCATCTGAAAATACGCTCTTTTCGGCGCAAAGCGCTTTTGCAAAAAAAATCGCCGTTTAGCGGCATACGTTTTTGCAAGACAAACGACCGAAATTGTTAAGCGTACTAAAGGCTCGTTTAACACGGCAAAAACCGATTTGTTGCCGCAAAAATAGTCAGTGTTAGAAATGGAATCCCTAAGAGGTGTAAAATGAAAACTGTAAAAGACAAATATCTTGTTGTGGGCGCGGATTTCGCGGGCTTCCCTCTCAAAGAAGTCGTTGTTGAACATCTTGAAAAGAAAGGTTGGAAGATTCTCGACCTCGGGGTGAAGAAAGACAGCGATCCGAATGATACCGACTTTATGTTTCACCGCGTGTGATTGCGCGTAGGCGCGGAAATTTCCGAGGGTAATTACGAGCATGCGCTTGTTTTTTGAGGTACGGGTATGGGCATTCACATCGCGGCAAGCAAGTGTCCTCACGTTTACGCGGGCGTGGTGGAAAGTTTACCCGCGGCAATCAGAGCCATTACGGGGAACGGGGTAAACGTTCTCGCTATGGGCGCGTTTTACGTCGCTCCTCAGACCGCTTGCGATATTGCCGACGCTTACCTTGCAAATTCGCTCGGCAGCGGCTGGGAATGGTGGCATAATTTTTATGAATTCCACAAACTCGCAATCGACGAGCTTGAAGCTTTCGACTACGAAGAATACAAGAAAAACGGCTTTAAAGTTCACAAACTCGGGGATTACGATTTAACTCTCGATTTCGACAAAAAGCCCGAATAATTATTCGTTACAAAGAAATCCGGCGGTTTTATTTTCCGTCGGTTTTTTTATGCTTATTTGCGTTTTAACCGCGTTTTAATGGGTTTTCGGTTTAACGACAGCAGAGATTTGTTATGCTTTTTCTGCTAAAATTTTAACGGCTTCGCATAGTTTTTCGGCTTCCTTCGAAGTGTTTTCGGGTGCGAAAGAAGCCCTGATAAGTCCTTCTTTTTCCGTTCCGAGATATTTATGCATAAGAGGGGCGCAATGAAAACCTCCGCGCACGGCGATGCCGAATTCGTCGGACAGCCTTTCCGCCGCGACTACGGACGGGAGATTTTCGATTGAAAAAGCGACGATGCCGAACGGGTTCGGAAGGGAGTATATTTTAACGCCGCGTATATTTTTCAGTCCGTCTATCGTTTCTTTTGTCAGCGTGTTAAGTCTGAAAATATTGAAATCGAGCGTGTGTTTAAGGTGCAGAATGCCCTCGAAAAGCGAAGCGATTGACGGTAAATTCAAAGTTCCGCTTTCGAGCTTGTCGGGATAGTAGTCGGGCTGAACGGAAAAACTGTCGCTGCCCGTGCCACCGAACGTGAGAGGGGAGATTTCGCATCTGTCCGAAAAGAGAAGCGCGCCCGACGCCCCGACGGCTCCGAGCCCCTTATGGCAGGCGAGGGCAAGCATATCCGCGCCCGTTCCTTTCATATCGAAACGCTCGTGACCGCCGCTCTGCGCGCCGTCTATAAGGAGCAACGTTTCGGGAAATTCTTTCTTAAGATTAGCAGCTATTTCGTTCGCGTCTGCGTCGGAGCCGTTTACGTTCGAAGCTCTGCAGATAATGACGAGCTTGGTCTTTTTACTTAGAAAAGGTCTTACGTCCGAATATCTAATTATCGTGTTTTTGCGCGAAAAAAGGCACTTTTCGGGAAACGCTATATGTATTTTTACGCGCCTTTCCGCTTCGAGAAATTTAAGCGGACGAAGAACGGAGTTGTGTTCAATGCAGGTTGTGACGACTTCGTCGTCCGGTTTTAATACGCCGAGAATCGCCAAATTCAAAGCTTCCGTACAGTTCTTTGTGAAGACCGTTCGTTCGGTCGAGTAACCGCCGAAAAAATCGCACAGAGCTTTTCTTGTTTCGAAAACAAGCCTGCCGCCCGTTTCCGCGAGTTTGTGTCCGCTTCTCGTTGGGTTGACGTTCAGATTTTTCGTCACGTTGATTGCAACTTCCTTAGAGGCGTAGGGTTTGAAGCCGCCGCTCGCGGCGTTATCGAGGTATATCATTTTTTCCCTCACAAATAAATCGTTTTCGGTATAATATACTAACGGGGATATTATTTTATTCCCGAATACCGAGGAGTGGAAATTCGATTTCCGAAAGGAGAAAAAATGAATACTTGTCTTGCCGTGTTTCTGTCTTCCACTTCAACGAGAATGTTTGCCGACAAACTGCGCTCGCAGGGCGTGTGGTGCAGAATCGTACCCACTCCGCCCGAAGCCGGCGTCGGTTGCGGAAAATCGGTTGAGTTTTCCTCGTGTGATTTAACGAAGGCTAAAAGAATAATTTCATCGTCCCGCGGTTCGTTTGCGGGATTGTTCGAAAAGAGAATTATCGCGGGGCGCGCTTATTATGCAAGAATAGGCTGAACCCGCGTAGCGGAAACTGCCCGAATACGGCGTTCGACGTAGCGGACGTACTGCTTCCGAACGCTCGCGAAGGTGGTTAAAAAGTTGCCTTATCGGCGGGCGCTGACACTATCCCGCCTGCGAAGTGCATATAAAAACAAGCCGTCGATTAACGTCGGCGGCTTGTAAAATGTTGAGATAATGTTTGTTTTAGGGGACTTATGTTGTTTAAAATCGCGCTTGATTATTTTCCGCCTTTAAAACAGAGGCGTAAAGATTTTAAGAACCCCGGCGAGAAGCCTTGCAGGAAGGCGCATATTCAAATCTTTCCCGAATTCGTTTTTCTCCGTGCAGAGGGAAGAAACGTCGTTGAGGAGTTCGTTTACCGCATTCGTTTCGCACATCCACACGCCGTTTTCAAAGTGGTGCAGAAAGCTTCTGTAATCGAAGTTTATCGTGCCGGTTACCGCAGCGATTTTATCCGAAACGATGCTTTTCGCGTGCAAAAAGCTGCCGGTAGCGCGGTATATTTTAACGCCGTTGTCTCTTAAATACTTGGCGTTGCTTTTCGTCATAATGTAAATAATCTTTTTATCCGGCACGTCCGGCAGAACGATTTTAACGTCCACGCCCCTTGCTACCGCTCTTACGAGCGAACGGTTTATCGTGTAGTCGCAGATAAGGTAGGGGGTGGTGATGATTATTTCGCTGTCGCTTTGGTCTATCATATTCAGCATGATTTCCTCTGCGACGGGAGCTTTATAGAAGAAGTCCGGTCCCGAGCCGAAAGGCACAACTATGCCGTTTTCGTTTGAAATAAGGGGTTTATCGTAAATGAACGAGTCGAAATCGAGTTCTTGTTTAGAAGCGATTTCATACAGCTGCATAAACTGTTCGGCAATTTCGCCCACGGCGTTGCCCTTAATTTTAACGCCGGTATCTTTCCAATAATAGCTTCTGCCCGCCTCGTTTACGTACTCGTCGGCAATGTTCAAACCGCCCGTGTAGGCAACTGCGCCGTCTATAACGGTAATTTTTCTGTGATCGCGATTGTTGTGAATATTCGTTATAACCGGGTAATATTTATTAAACTTTACGCAGCGAATGCCTTTTTCGTTCAGCCTTTTGTAGTAGGAAGACGGCAGCTTTGAAATCGAGCCGATGTCGTCGTACATAAGGTAAACGGGAACGCCGCTTTTCGCTTTTTTTTCGAGTACGGGGAGAATCTTATCCCAAAGTTTTCCGCGTTCGATAATGAAATATTCCATAAAAATATATTTTTCCGCCGCGGCAAGTTCTTTAACCATATCGGCAAAGAAACTTTCTCCGCTTTCGAAATATTTCGTTTCCGAACCTCTGTACGCGCAGGTTTTGGCTTTTTCTATAATATAGTTTATCTGTCCGCGGTATTTTTGCGGGTAATCTTCTGTTACGTTAACCGTTTTCGCTTGCTTGAAAAAGGATTTTCTCATTCTTTCTTTAGTCTTTTTAGACCAAAGGGAACGCCCGAGAAGCAGATACAGCGTAACGCCCGCTATAGGGAAACTCATTACCACGGTAGTCCAAAGAAGCGTTTGCGCGGGGTTTAAGTTTCTTGCGATGATGTTTAAAAGTACGATTACCCCTGCAAGCGCGCCTATAAACCACATTATTTGCGTATCCGCGAAATACAACGCCCACAAAATGTAAAACAAAATCTGGGCTATGATCGCGATACTGAATATTGTGAATCTGTTAAAAAGGAATTTGATGATTTTCAAATCTTATCCGCCTTTATGTTTGCTTAAAAAACGCCCGAGACAAGCCGAGCGTTTTCAGTCTGTTCAGTTATCCGACTTGTCGGAATTAAGCATCGTGCGATAGTTGGTTTTCTTCTGGAACTTGCCGTCCTTTTTCTGAACGGTTATGTTAAGTTCCTGATTTTCGGCAAATTGAGTTGCGAGTTCCAACGCCTCGGCTTTGGTTTTTACCCTGCGGATAATTCTCGAAGCGCCGTCTTTCTTAATGAGCCATTCTTTGTTTTCTTTATCGTAAATAACCCTATAAACCGCCTTTATCTCACCTTTTTCGGCAATTTCTTTTGCCTTTTTGTCGGCTGTTTCCGCGCTTACGGCAGTTACTTCCGTTTTGTTTTCTTCCGCTGCGGCTTCCGCTTTTACGGAAGTCGAGTTTTTCTTTTCAACCTTTTTTACGGGTGCTTTTTCTTTTGTTTCCGAAGTTTTTTTCTCGGAAACGCTTTCTTTTTTAGCCTTTACGGTTTCTTTTTCAGTCTTTTTCGTTGCCATATCCTCAAAAATCTCCTTTGTATCCGCGGGCGAGCTCCCGTCCGAGGCGTTATTATTTTCATCAGAGCTTTCTTGTCCGTTAAGTTCGTCGTTTTCGGTAATCGAAAGTTCTTCTTTAACAAGAATTTTATCGGGATAATCTTCGTTTTCGGGCACTTGTTCTTCGTTCTCGCCTGATAAATCGTCGATTACGGGCGGCTCCGATGGAAGCTCGTCCTCCTCGCTCTGAGCAGAGGAAACCGCGGGCTCTTCCGCTTTTTCAATACGGTTTTCCTCCTCGAGATCTTCTTTGATGATTCGAGCTCTCTCCCGCTGTTTTTTTAAACGGTCTTCATCGTCGCGACGGCGAGCCTGTTTCAGCTCGGAATTCTCGCGCACGTCGGAAATAAGCTTGTTTAAAGCGACCGCGCCGTAAACGAGCAGGGCGACGGTCACAATCACAACAGCCGAGGATATGTACCAGTATTTTGCGACGAAGGTTATAAAGTCGCTTGCTAATAAGATATTCAATATATTTCTCCCGTGTGCGTTTTTGTTCTTTTTCGCGCCGAAAAAGCGAGAGCCGGAAACGTAACGCCCGACAAACCGAAAAAACGAATCTATTCCGATTTGCCTACCTTCCCCGAAAAGAGGGAATACTTCCTAAAATCCTTTACGTACATAGTTTACCACATTTACGCAATTTTTGCAAGTAATATGATAATTTTATTTATCGGCATTGACATTTTATCTGTGCCTGTGCTAAAATATTAAGAAAAACAAGGAGAAATTTATGGAAAAATACGCTTGGACGGCTATGATAAAGCCCGGCAAAAAGGAAGAATATGTAAAAAGGCACAGCGAAATTTGGCAGGAAATGGTGGAGCTTTTAAAAAAAGCGGGCATATGCAATTACACGATATGGGCGGACGGAAACAGGCTTTTCGGCTACTACGAATGCGAAAAAGGGGTTGACTTTGCCGCAAAAACGCAAGCCGAAAGCGAAATTGTGGATAAGTGGAACGATTATATGAAAGACGTTATGGATATGACTATGGACGAGGAAACGGGCGCGCAGCCCCACCTCGAATGCGTTTTTACGCTCGATTGAACGGATATTAACCGCTTATACAAATAAAATCGGGGGAAAGGCGATAAAAAAATTTCAAAGCATTTTAAAGGGCGAGAAGATTTCTTCTCGCCCGATTTTTATAAAACGATTATTTTTTTATAAAACGATTACTTGTTCGTGTAATACTCTACCATTACTCCGA
>JALEKY010000030.1 GCA_022768945.1 Christensenellaceae bacterium
TCCCTATAAAACTTTTTTTCTGAAACAATTAAAAAAGTGTATATCGGAGGATAGACGATGAAAAAAACTTTAGCAAAAATCAAATACGTCGTTATAGATCTTGACGGAACCGCATTTATAGGCGATACTCCGCTCGGGGACGTTGCCGGCACTTTGGATAAATTGCGCGCGGCAGGCAAAAAAATAATATTCATAGCAAACAACTCTTCGCTTTGCGGGGTTGCCACAGCCGAAAAACTCGAATCGCTCGGGCTTTATCGCGAGGGTGATTACGTGTATACGTCAGGTCAGTGCGCGGCGGAATACGTTCGCAAGAACTACCCCGAAAAAACGTGCATGATTGTAGGCACAAAATACCTGAAGGAAGAGTTTGAGAAAAACGGCGTTACGATTGTCGACGATATGCCCGATATAGCAGTTCTCGGCACGGATACGGAGATTACCTTCGAAAAAATAGCAAAGCTCGTTTTCGCGGTGAAGAAGGGGGCAATGTATATCGCTACTCACGGCGATTACACTTTGCTCGGCTATAACGTTCCTCTTCCCGATTGCGGCGCGTTCGTAAAAATGCTCGAAACGTCTTCAAAAATCACGCCCGACGTCGTTCTCGGCAAACCGAACGAATATATGGGCAAGCGCATAATGACAAAATTCCATTGCAATGCGGACGAAGTTCTGGTTATAGGCGATTCCCTTAAATCGGACATTCAGCTCGGCATTAACTGCGGTTTCTATACGTTGCTCGTTTTAACGGGCGAAACGACCGAAAAGACCTTAAAACAGAGTGACATCGTTCCCGATTTCGTACTTCCCACATTGGACGATATAACTCAGTATCTTGACGAATAAGGTTTTCATCAAATACATGCGTGCACGGAGTTATTGCCGTTTTTGCGCGTTTTAGGGCGTTTTTGCGTTACCCGCCCGCATAATAAAAGTATTGCCCGCTCGCATAAGAAAAAAGACGGAGTCGAATTGTCGTTCGGCCCCGTTGTTTTTACTGACGGCGGAAATTATCGTTGAGTCGATAAAACAGTAAGTGAAAGCAATCGTTCCCGTGGCGTTACTTCGGAGTTTTAAAAAAGATTTTTAAAAATCACGCGATTTATGGTTGACACTACAATAGTTGTAGAGTTTAAGATGTAAAAAAACAATGGGAAGTAATCGACTATAAAAAAAATATTCTTTTTTATTTTAGGCTTTTTTATAATGGCTTTCTCCGCCTGTCAATTCGTTCCAAACGAGCCGGACGAAAATATGCCGGAAGGAATTTTATTAGTTCAATTTGAGAAAACTTCATTTTCAATACACGAAAATGTTAAAGCAACCGTTTATATCGGGTTAGAAGACGGATATGAGAATTACGTAAATGAATACCCAAGCTTTCGCATTCAACTTAGAGTTAAAAACGACGGACGTTTTTACGGCGATGTCGGCGGATATGTTCTGAAAGATTTAACGTTTGATTCTTTACTCTATGATTATTCCATTAAAAAAGACGGAGAACCAACGTTTAACTATTCAGAGATATTTACGTTGCCGTCTGCGCTTTTTTTTAATAGTAAAGGTTCTTTTTATGTTTTCTTGTCTTTAGAGACGGACGGAATGCATAAATTTATTCCTTACGAATTTTCATATTCCGTAACAGATGAACAAATTGAAATTAGAAAAGTAAAAGACGGTCGATACAATTAAAAATTTTCAAATAGCATAATAACTTATTGATACCCCGGCTGTTTTTTCTGCAAAAATTTTATAAGAAACCGAAAAACGCGAACGAAACGGAACGCAATATGACTTTTTCGTTTGCTTTTGTTTTTATCCGTCCCGCGACGTTGCTCGAAAAAAGATAAAAAGTCCGGAATTTACCGAAATAAACGGAATTTTCGTCTTTTTAAATAAATCATTTATTGACAAAAGAAAAACAGAATGATAAAATGAAACACGACTCATATCTTTCGGCGCTCGGATTCTGTGCCGTTACCGCCGAAAAATGCGTTAATACCGATACTTTGATAGAGGAATAAGATATAAATGAAAGGAATAATTTTTGATTTGGACGGAGTTATAGTTTCTACCGACAAACTGCATTATGCCGCTTGGAAAAAAATGGCGGACGACGAGTCGATTTACTTCGACGAACAGATAAACAACAGGCTTCGCGGCGTCAGCAGAATGGCGAGTCTGGAGATTATACTCGAAAAAGCAAACAAAACGTACACGGACGAAGAAAAGCTCGCTCTTGCCGAAAAGAAGAACAATCTATACAGAGAGCTTTTAAAGGAATTGACTCCCGCAGACAGACTTCCCGGCGTTACAAAAACGCTTGACGAGTTAAAAGCAAGAGGGTTTAAGCTCGCGATAGGTTCTTCAAGCAAGAATACGCCGCAAATCTTAAAATATATAGGGTTTGACGGATTCTTCGACGCGGTGTCCGACGGAAATAACATAACGCACAGCAAACCCGATCCCGAAGTTTTTCTGAAGGCGTCGGAAATGCTCGGCTTGTCGCCGGAGGACTGTTATATAGTCGAGGATTCGACGGCAGGTATCGAAGCAGGTCTCGCGGGGGGCTTTTCTACGATAGGCATAGGCGACGCGGCTTTATACGAGAGAACTCTGTATAAAATCCGTTCTTTTGACGAAATACTCGGCATTGTTAAATAAAAAGGCGTTATACTGCATGCAAAACGCAGGCTGATTGTGCGGGTACGGTGATTTTTTTCTTGCGTGCCTGCGGCGAAAAAAATAAATATCGGGGATTGAATTATGAATAATCTTAAGCCCGTTATGGGTTGGAACACCTGGAACACGTTCGGTGAAAAAATCAACGAAGAATTGATTATGCAGGCGACTGACGCTTTAATCGAAACGGGGTTGAAAGACGCCGGATACGAGTATATCATTGTCGACGATTGCTGGTCGATAAAAGGTCGCGACGAAAACGGCAGACTTGTGGCTGATCCCGTAAAATTTCCGCACGGTATGAAGTATCTGGCGGACTATATTCATTCGAAAGGGCTTAAATTCGGCATGTATTCCTGTTGCGGAACCATGACTTGCGCTTTGTATCCGGGCAGTTACAATCACGAATACGTCGACGCGGCAACGCTTGCGGAATGGGAAGTAGACTATCTGAAATACGATTACTGTATGCAGCCGAAGTGCGCGGACGGACAGCTATTGTTCCGCCGTATGGGGTTGGCGCTTGCAAATTGCGGCAGAGACATACATTTTGCCGCGTGCACCTGGGGAGAAGACGAAACGCATAAGTGGATAGGCTCGACAGGCGCGAATACCTGGAGATCTACCGGGGATATTTTCGATTCGTGGGAGTCCGTAAAAAGACTTATACAATTGCAATACGATATTCTTCCGTTCGGCGGTCAAGGCTGTTTTAACGATATGGATATGCTTATCGTCGGCATGTGCGGAAACGGTAACGTAGGGCTTGGCGGTTGTACTTGGAATGAATACAAATTGCATTTTGCGGCATGGTGCTTGCTGCAGTCGCCGCTAATCATCGGTTGCGATATTCGCAATCTGCGCCCCGAAGCCAAAGAAATTCTTACGAATAAAGAACTTATATCGATTTTGCTCGACGCTCGTTGTAACAGACCTTACATTGTAAAGAAGGTCAATTTCGACGATAACTTCCCCGTTATAGTCAGGGTGCTTGACAACGGCGACGTAGCCGTCGGATTTTTTAATCTCGGAGACGACGCCGCGAACATGTGGGTGGCTCTCGACGATATAGGCATACCTTCGTTGCAAGGAAAAACGGTAGCGGGCAAAGAAGTGTATACGGGCGAAGAGGCGTGCGTAACGAACGAAACGCTGCTAAAGTGCGTGGAAGCGCACGGCTGCGCGGTATATCGTCTGAAAATAGCAGATAATACAAGAATTTGACAATTTGCTTGAAAAGCATTATTTGTTTTCCGGCAAAACTTTCGATATTATATAATAAAATACGTATGGGTACGGAGTGCAGGTTTTGCGGAAATAAGGTTTCCGCAAACGAAATAGGGTTAAATAAAAAGTTCTTCGGGAAAAAAGTTACCGAATATCTTTGTATCGGGTGTATGGCGAAATACTTTTCCGTGAGCGAAGAGCTTTTAAACGAGAAAATAGAACAATTCAAACAAGCCGGTTGCGTTTTGTTTGTATAAAAATATGGAGTGCGGACAATAACCGCACTCCCTTTTTATCTCTTCGACCGCCCGGAGAAAATCAGGCGTCGATTTAGTTTTTAAGTCGCAAAGGCAAACGCCGATTATTTAATCAATCCGCTGTCTTTGAGCAAGAGTTCTATATCCGTGCCCTTTACTTTTTTCAGCGCGAGCTTTATCGCTTCCTTTTCGGCAAAAGTGAGTTTCGCTTCGGTAATCGGCTTCTTGTCGATTGCATAGTAGCAGGCTTTTAAGATTTCGCGAACGTCGTATTGGCTGCCCCATACTTCGGGTACGCCTCTGTCGATGTTAAGCAGAGTGTATACGGCTTCCATACCGGTACGGATAGAGTATTCGGTGGTGAATATCGTATCTCTCGGCGTTTCAGCGAACTGACCGACGAACGCGAAGTTTACGGCTCCCTTAGGAACTACGAGCGGACGGTCTTCTTTCTGTCTCGGCTGGAAGAAAGCGTTGATATACGGCATATAGCAAGTGGTGGTGTTGCATGCGTTTTTAGCAAGACCGTCGATTTCGTTTTCGGGTACGCCGATGTGGTAGAGCCACTCGCGGCAGACTTCTTCGCCGGTGCATTCTCTCATAGGTTTTTTAACGTATGCGCCCGGTCTGTCCGTATGCAGTGCGTAAACCCATACGAGAACGGTGTTCTTATCCTGCGCTTTGAATTGCGGCTGACGATTTATCGTCCAGGAAAGATACCAATCGTCCATACTGTCTTTTACGGTCACTATGCCGCCCGTGGTAACTTTGCCTGCGCGGGGATCTCTTTTGCAAATCGAAACGATATGATTTATGATTTCTTCGTTGGAAGTGGCGACGGTCGCGCTCATCCAGTTTGTGGCTTCGGTATCGCTGCAGAACTTGTCGGGGTTGCCGTATTCGCCTTTTTTCGCTTGTTTTGCGATGTTTTTCCAAAGATCCCATGACTCGCCTTCGCCGTTTCTGATATTGCTGAGATCGGGCGCGTGAGTCTGGTCTCCGTAGCAGGAAGTATCCGTGCAGCAGCCGTTGGTTATGAATACGAGGTCGTCTTCTATAAGGTCTACGGACATATTCTTGCCGTCTTTGACGTATTCTATTTTCTGAGCGATTTTTTTGCCGCTTATTTCGTTTATCACTACGTTTTTAACGTCTACGCCGTATTCGATTTTTACGCCCTTCGACTCGAGATACTTACACAAGGGAAGTATCATGCTTTCGTACTGATTGTATTTTGTGAAGCGAAGAGCCGAGAAGTCGGGCAAACCGTCGATGTGATGAACGTACCTGCAAAGG
>JALEKY010000039.1 GCA_022768945.1 Christensenellaceae bacterium
AATACTAGATCAATATGTATTTCACATGTAAACGCAAAAGGCGACGGAAAAATCCGTCGCCTGAAAAAATCTATAAAAGCCGAAAAAGTTATATAAACAAAATAAATCCGAACCATTCTCGCGTAACTATCACGCCGCATAGGTTCGGATTATTTTGACTTGGTGGAGATAAGGGGATTCGAACCCCTGGCCTATGCGTTGCGAACGCATCGCTCTACCAACTGAGCCATATCCCCACGCTTTTCTTTTTAGTGTCCGGCAAAATCGCAAGCAAGAGTAAATCTTGCGAAATTCAAGCCCGATTACCTTTTTAGTATAATACCGCGGCAAAAAAAAGTAAAGTGTTTTTTGCTTGTTTTTTAATATTTCTTAGATAACTCTCTGACAAGAAATCCGTAAAACACCTTGCTCATCGGTGATACGCCGCCGCGCGAAGAATTCTGCACCACGACTATTTCTCTGTGACAATCGAGATTGTCTATTTTTAAAAGCTTTATCATATTTCCGTTCACCTTTCCCCAGGAAAAATGCGGCCAGAACGCCACGCCCTCGCCCGCACGCACAAGATTTTTTACGGCGATAAGAGAATCGCTTTCGAAAATAACGTGTGGAGAAAAACCTGCGTATTCGCAAAAATAGTCGCACAGCAGGCGAAACCTCCTTTTGCCGGAAAGCGTAATGAAATCGCTGTATTTAAGCTCTGTCAAATCCACGGAATCTTTCTGCGCGAGTAAAGAGTTTTTCGGCACGGCGATAAATATTTTCTCCTCTATAATCGCCTTTTCTTCCGCCTCGAACTCCGTTCCTACGGAGGTGTTCGTCAGAACGTTTATATCGCAGTCCGTTCCGCCCTCTTTCCTCGTCATTCTGAATATGGCGTCCGGATACTTTTTCTTGAACTTGATTATAATGTCGGTTATAAGAGTAGAAGCCGCAAGCACGTTAAGAGTAACGGTGTTTTTCGCCGCGTCGGTCATCTTCTCGACCGTTTGAGGAAGCAACTCCAGCTCGCGGAGAAGCGGCTCGAGCTTTTTCTTTAAATACTCTCCGTATTCCGTAAGCTTAACCCCTCTGCCCGCTTTGTAGAAGAGTTTTACGCCGAGTTCGTCTTCGAGCGCTTTTATCGACTTCGTAAGCGCGGGCTGCGCAAGGTGAAGTTTATCCGCGGCTTTCGTTACGTGCTCTTCCTTAGCCGCCTCGTAAAAATATTTTAACTGGCTTAATTCCATTTTCCTTTCTCCACAATATATATCCGAAAGTTATTGATATTATAATAAATATATATTTTACATTATCGTTTGTCAAGCGTATAATGGGGTTGTAAAAAAGAAAAGGAGAAAAAAAGGGAATCAGAAATTCCCGACGACCAACGAAGTATGACTCAGATTTTTGAAACAATAATGCTCATATGCTTCGGCATTTCCTGGCCGATCTCGGTAGTAAAAAGCATCAAGTCCAGATCGGCAAAAGGCAAAAGCCTTGTCTTTACGATAGCTATTATAATAGGTTACTGCGCGGGCATTGCGGGCAAGATTTGCTCGGGCGCGATCAATTACGTTTTCTGGCTTTACATCCTTAACCTCGCGGTGGTAACGCTCGACCTTATCATTTCCATAATCAATATCAGACGTGACGATTTAATCGAGAAAAACAGCAAAAAAGCAGAAGCAATCGAAGTTAAAGATACCGACAGCGTAACGTCAGTCGGCAAAAAAACGGCAAAAGCTTAAAAATTAAAATTATACGCGAGCCACGCTCAAAAAAATTATAAAGAAGGAAAAAATTATGTTCGGAAATTTTGAAGAAAAAGCAAAAAAATACCAAAATTTAAACGAAACAGCCATTAAACACGAAGTTGCGGTTTTCGGCTCGGATTATTTATATTCGTTTCCGTTCTACGATTATATGCAGGGAAAAGTAACCGATTACGTCGTGTACAACAGAAGCATGGAAGGACTTACCGTTTCGGAAGCAATCGAAGTTTTCCCCGATTGCGTCAAAAACCTTTTGCCTGATACCGTTCTGGTGTCTTTTGGCGAGAACGAACCCGCCGACGACAAATTCTTCTCCGATTACGATAAGCTTATAAAGAAGATTTCTTCGGTCTGCCCGTCAAGCAGAATATGCGTTCTCGCTACCGTCGGCAAAGACGAGGAATTCGATGAAAAAGTTAAGCGCATAGCAAAAGCAAACCGCGTAAATTATATATGTTCTGCAAAAGAAGCTGTTTCGGAAGAAGGTTTGTTCAAGAGAATGAGCAGCTTCTTCAGAGGCGGAAAAATAAGTTTTGCGGACGCTTTCGGTATCTGAAAAAACCGAAAAGCGTTGCCGATTGCGACGGCTTTTATACCATTAACGCGCTCGGCGCCCCCTCTTGTTTTTACAAGACAAAATCGCGTATCCCCCCTAAAACGCACATTATAGTGCTATTTCCCCTTAAAAGAGAGCGAGGATTCTTTACAAATCCCCGCTCTCTTTTTTGCCGTTTCGGCATATGTCATGCGCTACCGACTAAGTCTATAGATTTTTGCTTTACATGAATCAAGGTCAAGAAAAAATTTTTCTTGACCTTGATTTTTTATCTGTTGTTTTATGTTACCGTGCACCAAGCTTTGGTAGTATTACGAGACAGACTTACAACTTCTTTAAATATATTTTTTTAACAGGATCATACTCAGCCAAAGAAGTTTTACTTACAGGAGAAGCAGCCTCAGCAAATTTTTTTGAATTAAGTACTTTTTTAAATACCTGCGTTAATTCTTTATAGTTTTCTTTATCTACTTCCAATCCGGTTTCTTCGCAAAATGTGTTGCAGTCTATCATAATAATAGGCGAACACTTTTCGTTACCGTTTTTGAAGTAAAAATTCTTTATTTTATATTCGTTTTTGAAAAATTCATTGTAAGAGTTTTTATCTTCCCGGCTGCTTTAAGTCAACGTTAAAATATCAAAAAAAATCGGTGCGAAACAAACCGCCCGAAACGCACAAAAAAAGCGAGTGTAAACTCGCCTTTTATTCAATAAATTCAATTATAGTAGGTCTTCGATTTCGAAGTTGCGTTCTTCATTCTTTCTTCGGCTTTTTCAAGCGCGTCGCTAAGCCCTCGCACTTTCACGTTCAGATTTTTAAGCACCGAATACAAGTCCGCGTCGAGTATGAAAAATAAGTCCGTTTTCAGCCCGTGCGCGCCCTCTTCGAGGTCGGTTGCAATTACAACGCACATCGGCGTAAAATCGTTTTTAAAAAACGAAATAGCCCTCAGTTTAGCCTCTTCAAACGAAATAGTCGGAATTTCGCCTATCGGCAATTCCTTCGCCAGCCTTTCCTGCTCTATCGGATCTCCGCTCGCGGGCTTTTCGAACAACGCCGCTCTCGCAGCTTCCGCCGACGTTCCGTTTAGCCCTCCGCCGAAATCGACGCCGTCCGTTGCGCTTCCGTCTTCTTTTGCCGCATCCTCGTATTCCTCGAAAGCCGAGCCGATACGGGGAGAATTTTTTTCCTCCCGAACGGATTCGGACTTTAATTCGTTTTTCTCCTTACCGATTGCGACCTCGTTGCCGTTTTCGTCATACACCTTCATATCGAAAATGCCGCCGAGCGCATTAAATCTGCCGACTTTGTCCGCCGGCATTACGAGAAGTTTTTCTGTTTTAAAATCCACAAACAGCCTATCGTAAGCGGAATAGTCAAGCGACGAAATGCCTTCGTCGTCGATTCGGTACAACTCGGCTCCTCCGCTCGACTGGTCGGGAAACAACCCGCATCTGTCTTTCGTAATTTTATCTTCGGGAAAAGCAAACAATTCTTTATAAAATTCTCGGCAAATCGCCCGATTTTTTACAATGCCGAAGTAAATTGCAACCGCGGCGCCCGCTAAAAACACAACGACAAATATAACGGCAAATATTATTGCCGCCGTTTGATTGCCCGCTTCTTCGAAAACCGCAAGCGGAATAACAAAAAGCATAGGCGCAATCACGGAAAATATCGCTATAAGGCTGTTTTTTCTCGTCTTAGGCGGCTGCGGTCCCGTGCAGTGTTTGCCGAAAAACTCGAATAAATCGGCTTTCTTTTCCGGCTTCGCGAAAATCATTATCATAATCCCGACGATTACGGCGGCAAACGCGGCGGACAAAAATATAATACCGACAGTTATGATTATTTGGTCGTTTTGCAGTATAAGAGTAACGGCGACTTCCTCGTCTATGTAAACCTTCCCCGAAGAAGCGAGGTAACGGATATATACGTTTTTTCCGTTTCCGTTCAGCTCCGAATCCAACGCCTTTACGATAATTACCGATCCCGAAACGAGTTCGTTTTTAAGTTCCTCGCCATTTACTACGGGCGAGCTTCCCGTCGTATACAAAGAAGTTATCCTGAACGGGCGAGCGTACTCATCCGTATAAATATATACGTTGTTTTCTTCCCTGTCGTAAACGATTTCCTTTACCGTTCCGCTAAGCTCGGTAACATTGCCGAGAAACTTATGCATATTACCGAGGGATATAAACAAAACGCCGAAAGCGGCAAGCACGACCGCTATTACGATTATAAAAGCCGTCGTTCTTTTTTTTGAGGTCGGTATCGTTATTTCGTTTTTCATATTCCACCAAAGATACAAATAACCCCGGTTTTTGTGAGATTTACGGGGTTATTCGAATTTTTCTTTTATATAAACCTAAAACTGTGCGGACTGCATTTTTGCGAAGTATACCGCTTGCAACGTCCGTTACACAACCGAAAGGAGAAGCATTGCCAGTGAGTAATAAACGGCAACGGCAACCATATCGTTAAGCGTAGTGATGAGCGGACCGGAAGCGACTGCCGGATCGATTTTCAACTTTTTGAACGCCATCGGGATAAGCGTGCCCGTGCAGGACGAAAGCACCATAGCGACGAACATCGCAAGCGCGATGCACAAAGCCGCAAGCCATGGTTGAGACACGGACGTAACGGCTAAAAGTATATAAATAAACGACGTGGCGTACGCTATCACAGAAACTATCAAAGCGTTTATCACGCCGACTCTCAGTTCCTTCAAAAACAGCCTGAGCGCAATTTTTCCGTCCGTTTCGTTCTGACTTAAAACTCTTATCGTGACCGCAAGCGACTGCGTGCCGACGTTACCCGCCATATCGAGTATCATCGATTGAAAGAAAACGAGATAAGCGAATTTTTCGATTACTCCGTCGAAAAGTCCGACCACCGTGGAAACGAGAAGCCCGAGTCCCAAAAGAATTGTCAGCCAGGGAATACGCTTTTTAACGGACATAACCGTGGATTCCTGCAAATCTTCTTCTTCGGAAAGACCTGCAAACTTAGCGTAATCTTCACCGAGTTCTTCGTCGACCACTTCGACGATGTCCGAACTGGTAATTACGCCGAGAATTTTATTGTCGTTATCGAGCACCGGGATAGAATCTTCCGAATAGCCTTTTAAATCTTCGAGGCAGGCGACGATGCTTTCCGTTGCGTAAACGTACGGGTAAGATTCCGTTATTATGTCGCTGAGCTCCTGAGTCGAACGAGCGATTACCAAATCTCTGAGATCGATTGCGCCGCAGAACTTTCCGTTTTCGTCCGTACAATAAATAGTGGAAATATTGTCGTTTTCGGCGGCTTGTTCTATAACGCTCTTCATCGCCTGCTTTATCGTGAAAGTACGGGGCACGGAGATGAAGTTGGTAGTCATCTTACTACCGACCATATCGTCGTCGTAAGAGGTTATCATCTGAATATCCTCTACGGCTTCGTCGTCCATAAGGTCGATAATTTCTTTACGCGTGTCGTCCTCGAGTTCGTCGAGAACGTCTACCGCGTCGTCCGCGTCCATGTTTTCGATAATGTCGGCGGCTTTTTCCGCGTCAAGCTCGGCTATGTAATCCTCAACGTCGTCGAGGTAACTGAATATGTCCGAAATTTCGTCGTCGGAAAGAATCCGATATAACTTACGTCGATCCTCTTTTGTCAGTTCTCCGAATACGGAAGCTATATCGTTATCGTGATAATCGTCGAGTTTTTCACGGATTTCCTTAGGCGAAAGATTGCTTTTGATTATGGAAATAAGCTCTTCGTCGTAATGTCGCTTGGGAGACGACGTTGTTTCGTTTACTTCTGCCACGGTTTCTTCCGTTTTTTCTTCTTTTTCTTTCATAGAAGCGCCTCCTTTGCATTTGAATTTTCGGAAAATCCTTTTAAATTTTCCCGTTTATTATATTCCGACAAGAGTTTTTTCGTTTTTCTCTGTCGTGGCGTTGTGTCCGTCGGAATTCTCCTCCGTCGGAGTTTTCCCGAAGCCGCCGCGTTTTTTGTTCAGAGTAGTAAAAATCTCGCTATCGAGCGAACGGTAACTCCCGCCTGAACTTCTATATAATAGCCTAAAAGCCGCACGGCTTTTTTCCGTATAATCTGCGGATAAATAAGCCCGACAAGCTCTTCGAACGGGCGGTTATTCACGTCGTTTAAAAGTTTTAACGTAGAGGGATTTATCTCCACGCTCATTCCGTCGCGGCAGTCTTCACAAATTCCGCCCCCTATGCCGAAATCGAAAAAAGCCCTGTTTTTTATCGTTTTACGGCACTTTGCACATTTATCCACCGTAATCTCGTACCCGGCGAGGGCAAGAGCTTCGAGCAGAAATTTTACAAGGAGCACATAAGCGTCCGATTCCGAAAAGCAAAGATTTTTCAAAAAGTCCATAAGCAGGACGAAGAGCCTGCCGTTTTCCATTCCCTCTTTCACGAACAGATAAACGAATTCGAGCGCAGCGCTGCCCGCGTACAATTTAAATATGTCTTCCCTTAAAGAATAGAAACTTTCGATGATTTCCGCGGAAACGACCGTTCTCTTATCTCCCTTTTTTGCAAGAACGTACTCGCAAAAACAAAACGGAGCTGCGGCGAATTTAAGCTTTGCGTTCGCCTTTTTCACACCCCGTGCCACGGCGGTGACTACTCCCTCTTCGAGAGAGAACAGCGTTATCAACTTGTCGTTTTCTTTGTAGTCTATCGCTCTTAAAACTACCGCTTTAAGTTTTTCTTCCATGCCGATAATGCGCGTTTTACGGCACTTCTCTGCGCTGTGCCTTATCTTTCCTCTCGTCCGCCAAACTGCCGCAAACGCCCGAGAGGGAATTACCTTCGTAAGCTTTTGCTATTTCAGCTTTTTATACAATAAATAATACGAAAGTTTGCCCGTTTTTTCGAACATATGCCAAGCCGCTTCGGCAGGGCTTATAATATCGCCGCGTTCGCGGTTCTTTTCTCTTTCCATAGCCGTTTCCCTCCGAAATAAAGTATTCGCTATTCGCAAAACATTATGTAACGAAAGAACGGCGGTTATTTTAGCTTTCCGCGCGTCTTGCGCTGCGGCGTAGCCAAAGTCTTAAAACGTTTAAATTACCCAGTTGCCGTTTCTGAAGATCTCGAGTTCCTTTCCGTCTTCGGTATAAGCGGTAATGTCGAGGTCGGGCGTTCCGACCATAAAGTCAACGTGCGTGAGCGAGGTGTTAAGCCCGACTTCCGACTGCTGCTCTTTTGTCATTTTTTCGCCGCCCTCCACGCAGGTGGGGAAAGCTCTTCCGAGCGCGAAATGGCAGCTTTGATTTTCGTCGAAAAGCGTCATATAGAACAGCGCGTTAAGCTTTCTTATAGGCGAGTCGTAGCCGATTAAAGCAATCTCTCCGAGGCGGTGAGAACCTTCGTCCGTTTCGATAATTTCTTTAAGAGCTTCGTATCCCTTTTCTGCTTTAAAATCGACAACGCGGCCTTTTTCGAAGGTTATCGAGAAGTTTTCCATAATTACGCCGTTCCTGACAAGCGGCATTGCGGCGACCAACGTACCCTCCGCGGTTCTGCAATCGGGGCTTGCAAAGACTTCTTCCGTCGGCATATTCGCGGTGAACATAACGCCGTCCGCGCTCTTCTCTCCCGCGCCCGTAAATATGTAATTCTTGGGCATTCCGATAGTGAAATCCGTGCCGATGGAATTTTTATAATGGAATTTGACTATCTTCGCGTCGTTTAAGAATTTACTTCTTCTCTGCAAGTTTTCCTGATGTTTATCCCACGCCGCGAGGAAATCTTTTTCGTCGAGACGGAGAGTTTTTTCCATATACTCCCACTGTTTTTGTTCGGCTTCCTCGCCTTTGAGTCCGGGGAACATCTTCTCCGCCCATTTCACGTTCGGATACGCGACGAGGCACCAACGGGTTTTGTTTATGCTCGTGCTTTCGCGAAAACGGTGAAGAGCCTTATTCATAGCCTTGCCCCTTTCGGCAACGAGCTTTGCGTTTATACCGTCGTAAATGCCCGGGACGTCCGAAGAAATGCATACGTACGCGCCGTTGTTTTCAAGCACGTAATCCCTCGAAGCGACAACGTAATCGGGGACTTCCAGAAGATCTTTCTCTTCCGAATATTCGAAAGCGAGCCTCGAGAGTTTTTCGTCGCTCCAGAACATAACAACTTTGCTTGCGCCGTTTTTGTAAGCTTCCTCGGCAACAGCCTCCGCAAGAGGCGCCGCGAGTACGGGCGAAGCTATCGCGAGAAGTTCGCCTTTTTTAAGATTTATGCCTTGCTTTATAATCAATTTTGCGTAATTCGAATAATCTCTGTTCATTTTTTCTCCGTATTTTGCCGAACAAAACGCCTCCCTCCGTTAATCTAAACAAGCGGGCGTCTCCCGAAAAACATCTCTCGTTCGGCATATCTTCTCTTTATTATATTCTAAATTATATCTACAAAAGGCGCAAAAGTCAATCGCTGAACGACGCGAGCGAGAATTTCATCGTAATTTAATGCAAAAACACTTAACAATTTAAAAAAATTAGTGTATAATGTACCATGGATAGAGCGGTGCGGCGTTTTTGCAAGAAAAACCGATTAAAAAACAAAAAAGCGAGCAATCGTTTTAATCGGTTTCGTAGCGGCATAAATCCCACGCCGACGTAATTTTTGATATTATTTTGGAGGAAATATTACAATGGCTCTCGTTACAAGCGACAAGATGTTTAAAATGGCTTACAAGAATGGTTACGCCATCGGCGCGTTCAACGTAAACAACATGGAAATCGTTCAGGGTATAACCGAAGCGTGCAAAGAAGAAAAAGCACCTGTTATTCTTCAGGTTTCCAAGGGCGCTCGCGCATACGCAAATCACACTTACCTCGTTAAACTCGTAGAAGCGGCGGTAATCGAATGCCCCGAAATTCCTATCGTTCTTCACCTTGACCACGGTCCGGATTTCGAAACCTGCAAATCCTGCATCGACGGCGGCTTCACTTCCGTTATGATCGACGGTTCCGCACATTCGTTTAAAGAAAACATCGAACTCACGAAGAAAGTCGTAGAATACGCTCACGACCACGGCGTTGTAGTCGAAGGCGAACTCGGAACTTTGGCAGGTATCGAAGACGAAGTTTCTCACGCGGTAGGTTCTTATACAAGACCTGAAGAAGTTGAAGAATTTGTTCAGAAAACCGGCGTTGACTCGCTCGCTATCGCTATCGGTACTTCTCACGGCGCATACAAGTTCAAACCCGAACAGTGCACGAGAAACGAAAAAGGCATACTCGTTCCCCCCGCTCTCCGTTTCGATATTCTTAAAGAAGTTTCCAACAGACTTCCCGGCTTCCCGATCGTTCTCCACGGTTCCTCTTCCGTTCCGCAGGAATACGTTCAGATGGTTAACGAGTTCGGCGGCAAAATGCCCAACGCTATCGGCGTTCCCGAAGAACAGCTCCGCGAAGCAGCTAAACTTTCGGTTTGCAAAATCAATATCGACTCCGACCTCCGTCTCGCTATGACCGGTACTATCAGAAAGTTCTTTGCAGAACATCCTGACAAGTTCGATCCCAGAGAGTATCTCAAACCCGCAAGAGCTAACATCAAAGAGCTCGTAAGACATAAACTTAAAGACGTTCTCGGCTGCGCGGGCAAAGCAGACGAATGCAAAGACTAATTTTTAAACCATAAAAATACGGGCTGTTCGCTATAGCGGACAGCCTTTTTTCATATGGCGCGGTACGTTCCCCTGCGGCGTAAAATTTGCAAAAACAAAACGGCGAAAGTTTTTCAGCTGCCGAGATACTCCATTCCCTTAATGAGCATATCTCCTATAAGCTCGCGCTTTAAAAAATAGGTGATGATTTTTCCGTCCCGCTCGCAATCCACCGCGCCGAGATTTTTTAAAAGTCTTAATTGATGCGAAACGGTAGTTTGATTAACGCAAAGAATGTTAGATAAATCGGTTACGCACATTCTCGAAATTGCAAGCGCAGACAACATTTTAAGCCTCGTTTTATCCGAAAAGATTGTAAAAAATCCCGTCAGTTCGTTTAAAATTTCTTCCGAAAGCATACAACTTTCCACAAGAGACGTCGTTCGTTTATCGAGCGTTAAAGCGTTTTCCATTATATTTTCCCCCTAATCCGGCTTGTTCGCCTTTTTGATAACATTTTAACACATATGTATTCTTTCACATACAGCAAGTTTTGTCGAATATATTGTAAAAGAACGAATAAAAGTCGAAAAGGAGGCTCTTATGAACAACAACGTTGCATTGTTCGGTTTAATTTTACTTCTCACAACGGGGGGAACGATAGACATTACCCAAACGCTACTGCTCCTCGCGCTGCTTTCTTCTTCGGGCGAAAATCGCCTTTGCGGGTGCGGGTGCGGAAACACGTAACTCTCCCATCGCACCTTACATAAAGCGTCAGCACTCGCCTGCGCTTAGTCGGTGGTAATGGCGTCATTACCGCCGGCTGACGAAGGAAAAAGGCGACTAAAATAAATTAGTCGCCTTTTTCACGCGTTAACGCGGTATTTTTATTTGTCATTCGCTCGTTTTTGCGCCGCACCTTCAAATATGTTCGCCGCCGATACGAGCTAATCGAATCACCAGAAAGTAGCTACTTCCTCTTCCGGCTTTTCGGAAGTTTCTATGCTTTGCACGAAAAGGACGGGACCTTTTGCTCCGTAAAGCTTGTGGAACGCGAGTTTTATTTGCGCGGTAATAATAACCCAATCGCGGTTTTTGAGCGCAACGGGCGCGTCGCTCACGCAGATAAGACCTTTATACGCGATATCCGCTTCGCAACAAGTCATAACGTGCCTGCCGATTACGAAAGTATCGCTCGCCATCGATTTATCTTTTGCCACAATGCCTTTAAAACGAACGATTTTACCCGAATAGCCTTTTACGTTTTCTACGAGGTCGCGGTAGAACAGCGCGTAGTCCTTATCTTTGATTTCCACTATCGGCGCGTTCACGTCGAACGGAAGCGGATCGACGATATCGTCCGGTTCGGCAAGTCCGCCCGGGTATTCGTAAACTATCTGCGGACGACGGGATATGGCGCGAACCACTTTATGATATTCCGTTTTTTCGTAATCGGTCGAAAATCTGTTAAACACCACAAGGTCGGTAAGCTCGATTTTGTCGAATACGAGCTGGCGCATATTCCTGTTGTAATCGAGGAAAGTTTTCGCGTCGAAAAAAGTCATTATCTGATTTATCATCCAGCCGTCGGGCATTGCCTCGAAAAGCGTTTTAAGCGTCCACATTCCGTTGTATTCTATAAGTACCCTGTCCGCGCGGTACTTTTTAACGAGCGACGAAAGGTTTTCGCCCGTCAACTCGCTTTCGTCTTCTATATTCTCGATATACACGTCGGGGACGCGGAATTTTCGCTGATTGAGCTCTATCTCTCCCTCCTCACACATAAGGAGGAGAGTCCTTTCTCCGCTGTCGAATCGTTCGTCTTCAAGCGTTTCCTGTATAAAAGTGGTCTTGCCGCTTTCAAGAAACCCGAGAAATAAATATACGGGTACTTCCGTCTTCATAAACTCACCTTGCCTTATGCTTTGAACAACTCTTCTATCGCTTGTTCGTTAAGCTTGGAACCTATTACGCAAACTCTGCCTATGGTTTCAGCGGTGCCGCGGCGAACGTCTATGCCGCCCGGGATATAATCGAAATGGATCCAGTATCCCTCGCCCGAAACGATACCCTTTGCACGTAAAATAGTGCCGTATTTCTCATCGGAATCGAGTTTTTTAAGAATTTCTGCAATCTCTTCTTCGGTGTATTTCTTAGCCGTTTCCTTACCCCAGCTCGTAAACACTTCGTCAGCATGGTGATGGTGGTGATGGTGATGTTCGTGCTCATGCTCGTCTTCGTCGTCATCGTCATGGTGATGATGGCAGCAGCAATCGTCGTCATCATCGTCGTCTTCGTCATGGTGGTGATGGTGATGTTCGTGTTCATGCTCGTCTTCGTCGTCATGGTGATGGTGGCAGCAGCAATCGTCATCATCATCATCGTCGTCATCGTCATGGTGGTGAACTTCTTCAATCAGTTTATCGAGTTCTTTTTCGAGAGTGTCGGTATGCTCCATAGCGGAAAGAATTTGCTTGCCGTCAATATTCGCCATGGGGGTGGAAAC
>JALEKY010000054.1 GCA_022768945.1 Christensenellaceae bacterium
TTGCCTGTGTTTATGAAGCGGGGCCCGTGTTAATCAAGTGGAAATTGACGAATTATCTGTTTTTTGTGAAGGCGTCGGCGTATTTATCGACAATATCTTTTACTCTGTCCCAAATTTCAACGAAGCCGCCTTTTTCTTCGAATACTTTTCCGGTGCTTTTCGGCGTTTCTATCTTCATTTGCATAAAGTTATTTCTGAAAGTCGGTACGTATGTATCGGGTTTATCTGCATTAAGGCATAATTTTTCCATATCGTATACCGTGATTTTCTCATTTTCGTTCTTTAATAATAAATATGCGCGTAGAATTTTGTGGTTTATCTGATCCGGGTTGTTTGCCCAGCGCGGGATTCTTCTTATTGCTTTTGGTTCTTCGGTGGAGAGTGGGGAATTCGAGGCGTATTTTTCGCTGACTTGTGCGAAAACCTTTGATATGTATTCCTTCATGCAATTATTAAGCGCGTTTGTTTGATTCTCTCCGGAGAGCATTAGTGCAACGGTGAATTTTTCGTGTGTTTCGGCGTCTGCTAAAAATGTTATTTTTTTCTTATTCATAATATGTCCTTTTTCTTTTATTATATCATATTTGAATTATTTTGTCAATAATTATAATTAAAATATTTCTCTAATAGTACAAAATGTACTAAATAGACTAATTTGTGTAGATTATACTAAATAATAAAAATAACAAAATTAGTAAAATAATGCAAATAAATGTGTTTGGTTTTTTGTTGTTGCGAGGCGTATGCTTATTTTTACTGTTGTTTTAGTGCTACCCTGGGTTCTGTTTGATATACTATAGGGGGTGTTTTTAATTGTTTTTTTATTAAAAACCGCAAAACTAACAATAATATTATTGTACTAATTAGTCAAATAATGCAAATAGTTAAAATATGTTTTCGAACGACAGATTGAATGTCTTTGGAATTTGAGTGGATAAATCATAAATAACTTTGAGTTTTTGAACAGCTTCGGTTGTGTTGTTTTGCTTGGATAACATAATTGCTTCGCTTAACCAAAGATCGATTTCTTTGATTTCGGTATGGGGGATAATTACATGTAAAGATTTTTTGTTTTTATGCCAAACTTGTTGTAAGGCAATTAAATCGTCGGGTTTAATGCTCGTATTTTCACATTTTTCGATTAAACATTGAGTTTTTTCTGAAAAATCTCCGAAGGTTTTGTTTACGTAGACGTTCTCGGCTATAGCTCCGATAATAAACAATGTCGCTATGATTAGTGTGGATACGATTGACTTTACCATTGTAATTTTTCCTCGATTTTTGTGTTAAAAACAGTATATTTCTCTTTTTTGTTCTGCAAAAATACTTTTCCCTGTCCGTCTATCGTCATTAAGCCTACTTTTTTCGGCGTTGTTTTATGTTCGGATAGTATTTTGGATAATTTTTCTTTGGTAAAACCGCATAGTTTTGCGTTATCTTTTACTATTTTTCCGTTTTCTATTAAAATTACGGATAATTCGGAAGATTTTTGTTTGTCCGGGTTGTTTATTACGGAGATTTTTCCGTTTGATTCCAGTATTGCGTACTTTATTTCTTCAATCGAAAAATATCCGATAGCTCTGAGCGTTTCTATTAAATCGCCGGCGTCCATATTGTTTTTTGTTAGTTCGCTGAAATTTATTCCGTCCGGCGTTATTACAATCGATGGTTTTCCGCTTAGAAAGTTGCGCCATTTTTCGCCGCGTTGTTCGATAAACGACATTATTTGGTGTAAAATGAATAACGAAACGACCGACACTATTCCGTACAATAGGGGAATTGATACGTCTGACATCGGCACGCATGCGACTTCCGCAATAAGCAACGTAATCACGAATTCGTACGGCTGCATTTCTCCGATTTGTCGCTTGCCCATTAGCCTCATCACGATTACGAGCACTAATAAAATAATTACTCCGCGCGCAAAAATTATAGCCATATTATTAGAATGTTTGTTTGTCTTTTTTTTATGCTTTTTGCATTGTTTTGATAAACAATTTTTTAAAGAAGGCGAAAGTAAAAGCGATATATTGACATAATTAAAAATATAAAGCAATTACGGTGCTAAACTGTCAAAAAATGAAACTTTACGATAAATAGGGACTTTCCGAGCGTATCGAGAATTGAAGTGCTGTTTATTTGTGTGTTTTTGAGAAAACCGGCATATTATGCGAGCTTGAATTTTTTTTATCGTAGGAATATATCTAAAACGGTTGACAGGCGGTATTCGCTTATGTATAATGAGAGACAAGAGTAGACATAAGTGCGTCGAACGTAAGTTCCAAGTGTTCGGAGAGGGGATATCTCTTCGAAACGAAACGGTTTAGCCCTGCGGTACTTTTGTCGTGTCCGCTTATCTTGCGGCGCTTTACGCGCTGTTTTTTTATTGTCGGGCAACTCATAAAAGTGAGGTGCTTTTTTTATGAATTCAATTACTAAAAAGATCGTTTTAACCGCGCTATTTTGCGCTCTGCTTGCCGTTGTAAACGCTTATTTTACAATCAGAATAAGCCCGACGTTTAAGGTTTCCCTTTTGATTTGCTTCAGTTTTTTTACGGGAATAGTCCTCGGGGGGTGGCTCGGCTTCGTTGCGGGCTTTGTCGGGGATTTTCTCGGTTGGTTGCTGTTTGTGGACGGCATATACAATCCGATTATCGGCGTCGCTTCGGGTTTGTTTTGTTTTATTCCCGGAATATTAAATGATTCGATGATAAAATTTAATATTTTAAAAAACGTTAAAAAGGGGAGAGTCGCCGTCGTTTTCGGCGTATCCGCGGTCTTGTGTTACGTTATTTGTACATTGTTGTTAACGAGCGCGGGCGTTTGGTTTGCCGCCGGAATAAACCCCGAAAACTATACGTTCCTCAATAAATACGATAGTTTTTGGGCTTACGTGGCGGCGCGCGCCGTTTCTCAGTTTCCGAATAACCTTATCAATATGTTTTTGGCGTACGGCGTGTTCTGCGTCTTTGATACGATAAAGTTCACGAGCGCTTATTTGCGTTAAAACGGCGTGTTTTTACGATTGTCTTGATTGTTTTTACGATTGCTTTTGTCGATTTGTATTTGTTTTTTCTTTCTGAAAAGGTATTCGGAAAGAAAAGACTTTTCGATCAGGATAAACGGAACGCAGGCAAAAAAGCAGGTAAGTCCGCATCCGATGAAGCAAGTTGCCCAAACGGGCAGAAAAGCGGATAAGGCGTTGTTTAAAAGCTTGCCGAAAAGAATGGCGGGCGCGGTGGCAATAAGGGCTTTTCCCGTGAAAACGAGGAAATCGTTGTCGAGTGAAATTTTCTTTTTAAGGCAAGCGAGGTTGCATGCTGCCGTTATCGAGAATTGTCCGAAAAGTCCTATCGCAAGCGAATAAACGCCCGTAAAACGCGGCAGAATTGTTATCGACAGCAACATAAAAGCCGCGCCGAAGATATAGTGCATGAGGGTTTTTCGTTCGGAATTCAGCGAATTGAGCATGCTTGTGCTTATAAGCGAAATACTCATGGGAAGCATTGTGTAAGAGGCTACGGAAAGATAATTTCCGGCTTCTTCGGACGAATAGAAGAACGTTCCGAGGTTTTTACCGAACGCGCACAAAACGGGCGAAATGACGAGCGATATAAAGACGGAGAACTCGAGCGCGCGCTCTACGTTCGATTTGAGCGTTTTGGTCTGTTTTTTGTAGTAGTTTTCGGATAGCTCCGGCACGAGCACGACCGCGAGCGAGCCTATAAGGGTAGACGGCATAAACAGTATGGGGATAGCCATTCCGTAAGCCGTTCCGAACAGCGATACCGCTTGTCTGTTAGTCATTCCCGTTGCGATAAGGCGAAGGGGAAGTATGACTGCGATTAGAAAGTTTACGAGCGAGGAAACGCCTCTCATTCCCGTTATCGGGACGGAGGACGTCACGAGCGGTTTAAGCGTGGGGAACGGGGATTTTACGCGTTTTTTGCCGCGAGATAAGAAAACCGTGACGGACGTCACAAACGAGAATACGTACGAGCCTAAAACGGCTATAGCGGTGCAGGTGAGTTTCGAGTCGAAATCTCGGGAGAGGGAGATTAACGCCACGCCGAGAACAAGCATTACGATTTCTTCGAGAAGTTCTATTACGCTGTACGTTACAAAGTCTTTTTCGCCCCAGAAACTGCCGCGTATAACCGCGTAAACGGAAGTGATTATAAGCCCCGGTAAAACGATTAAAAGAACGGGTATGCATCTTTCGTCGCTGAAAAGAAAAGAGAGCTTTTTTTGAAATACGAAAAACGCGATGACTATCGGTACGGATAAAACGAGAGTGAAAAATATGCCCGAGGACACGGACGACCATACGAGGTCGTCTTTTTTTTCTGCTTTGTATCTCGTCATAAGTCTCGAAACGGTAATCGGTATTCCGGACGACGTGACAGTGAGGAGAAGCCCGAAAACGGTCAATGCGATCTGATAAACGCCGAGCCCTTCGGAGCCTATCTCGCGCGAGAGAAATATTCTGTAAATAAAGCCCGTAATCCTTTCTATACCAGAGAAAAAAGTGACGAAGAAAACGGTTTTTACGACCTTGTTAATAATGATTGACACCTCCGAAAAAAATCGGTTTTATTATATTTTACTTGGCACAAGAATATATTATTACCGTAATTATGCAGATGCTTAAGGAGGCGTTTTGTGAAAATAGAAAATCCGTACGACGGAATGAGTGAGTTTGTTTTTGAAAACGTGTGCGAGAGGGGAGAGAATGAAGTTTTTTCCGGGCTTAAAGTCACTGCGAGCGAAGCGATTTTGCCGAATTCGATAGACTATAGAAAGGAGTTTTTTCGGGAGTTTCGGGAGAAACCGCAGACAATTTGTTTTAAAAGAAAGAAGGGGGTATTCTATCGGGTTAAGGCCGGAGACACTTTAAAATCGATTGCCGAAAGGTTTTCCGTAAACGAAGGTGCGGTGGATTGCGGAGAAACGGAAAATATTTTTCCGTGCAAAGTCGTTTATATAAACAAGACGGAGCAGGGTGAAAAGGATTGAGGTAGTCGGTGTGTTACAATTTTTCAATATTGCGTATAAGTCGTTGTCGTTTGTTTAAAAAGAAGATTTTCAGGCGAAAAATATATTGCAAAGTGCTTGACGGGAATAAAAAAATAGTATTATAATAATTGCGACTAAAAAGGTTGCAATTCAAAAGAGGAAAAATACGGAGAAAATGTTTTTATGAAAAAAGAGTTCAAAGTAACGGGAATGAGCTGTTCGGCTTGTCAGGCTCACGTAGAGAAAGCGGTGGGGAAGCTCCCCGTCGAAAAGTGCGTCGTAAATCTTCTTTCAAACGAAATGACGGTCGAGTACGACGAAAATAAAGTGTCGCCGTCGGAGATTATACTTGCCGTGAAAAAGGCCGGGTACGGTGCGGAAGAGAAAAAGACAGGTCAACAAAACGAAGAAACAAAGGAAAAAGAGAAGAGGGCGGAAAGGATAAAACTCGTAAAGCTTATCGTCTCTATAGCACTAACTGTGATTGCGTTGTATCTGTCTATGGCGCACATGCTTAAACTTCCGTTTCACGAGTTTCTGCATCACCACTATTTATTCCAAAGTATAGCTTTATTTGTTATTGTGTGTGGCGTAATTTGTATAAATATTCGTTATTTTATAAGCGGTTTTTCGAAACTTGCAAAACTTGCGCCGAATATGGATACGCTTATTGCAATAGGCTCTTCCGCTTCGTTTTTATATAGTATTTATCTGTTTGTATCATATGTTGCGGGCGGTAGCGCGGGCGATCCCCCCCATTTGTATTTAGACGCATCCGCAACAATTTTAACGCTTATTTCTCTCGGAAAATATTTTGAGGGATTGTCAAAAAAGAAAACTTCGGGCGCAATAGAAAAACTTATGGGAATGTCGCCCGATACCGCGTTAGTGCTTAAAGACGGAGTTGAAACGGAAGTTCCCGTAGAGCAGGTTTCGGTAGGCGATATTCTCGTCGTTAAGGACGGAATGAATTTCCCTGTAGACGGGATCGTGACGGAAGGAAACGCCGGAGTTAACGAAAGTCTTATTACGGGCGAAAGTTTTCCCGTGGAAAAATTCGAGGGAGAAAAGGTTGTCTCCGGAACGACCGTGCTGAACGGGTATCTGAAGGTAAGGGCTACCGAAGTGGGGAGCGATACGACTCTTTCGAAAATAGTAAAACTCGTAGAGGAAGCTAACGCGACAAAAGCTCCCGTAGCTAAACTTGCAGATAAAGTTGCAGGCATATTCGTTCCCGCGGTTATGGGCGTTGCGCTCGTCGTTTTTGCAATATGGCTTATAATTTCGGGCGACTTCGAAACCGCCCTTAATTACGGAGTTTCGGTGCTTGTTATTTCATGTCCTTGCGCGCTCGGGCTTGCTACTCCGGTCGCCATAATGGTCGGAACGGGCAAAGGTGCGGAAAACGGTATTCTGATTAAGTCGGGCGAGGCGTTGCAGCTTCTTTCCGAGGTAAAAACGGTTGCGTTCGACAAAACGGGCACGCTCTCCCTCGGGCAGCCGACCGTTACGGATATAGAGAACGTCGGGGGAGACGCTTCCGTTTTTATGTCTGTCGTGTACGCGATGGAGAGTATGTCGTCGCACCCGCTTGCGGACGCGGTTTGCGCAAAGTGCGAAGAGGACGGCGTGATTAAGGCGGAAATATCCGATTTTTCTTCGGAAAACGGAAAAGGTCTTTCCGCGACTTATAATAACGTTAAGTATTATATAGGAAACGAGAAATTCGCAAAAGAACACGGAGTTTTGCTGTCCGGAGAAAAAGAAGCCTCCGCTAAAACGAAATCGGAAGGATTTGCTAAAGAGGGGAAGACTCCCGTATTTGTATTTACGGACAGGCTTCTCGGTATCATCGCTCTCAGGGACGAGCTTAAAAAAAGTTCGAGTCACGCTGTAAAAAGACTTAACGCTCTCGGCGTGGAATGCGTTATGATTACCGGCGATAATAAATCTACGGCAGAAGCTATAGCGAAAGCCGTCGGCATCGATAAGGTGTTTGCGGAAATTCTTCCCGACGGAAAAGAGAAAATAGTTAAAGAGTTGAAGGAAAAGGGCAAGACCGTAGCTTTTGTTGGCGACGGAGTGAACGACGCTCCCGCTCTGAACAGCGCGGACGTAGGTATTGCGATCGGCGCGGGAAGCGATATTGCTGTGGAAAGCGCGGATATTGTGCTTATAAAAGACGATACCAACGACGTGGCTAACGCGATAGTTCTTTCAAGAAAGACGATGAGCAATATAAAGCAAAATCTTTTCTGGGCTTTTTTCTACAACGTTTTGTGTATTCCGGTGGCTGCGGGCGCTCTCTCGTTTGCGGGTATAACGCTTAATCCCATGTTCTGCGCGCTCGCGATGAGTCTGTCGAGCTTGTTTGTCGTAGGCAACGCTTTAAGACTCGGACTTGTAAAGACGGAAAAGACTGCGAACGAGAAAACGGCAACATGCCGGAAAGAGGAAGGAAAGACCTCGGACGGCGATAAAAAAACTAACGATAAATCACCCGAAAAAAAGGAGATAGAAAAAATGACTTACGAATTAAAAGTAAACGGAATGATGTGCGGTCACTGCGAAAAATCGGTGTGTAAAGCGTTGCTCGGCGTTGACGGAGTTACGGACGCGAAAGCCGACAGTAAAACGGGAATCGCCGTTGCGAGAACAGATTTTGCCGTTGATGAGAATCTTTTGAAAAAAGCGGTGGAAGCCGCGGATTATACCGTTGAAAGGGTAACGAGCAAGTAAAAACGCAGATATATAAGTCGTATAAAATCGGTTATATTGACCGATTTTAAAAAATAACAATTTTTGGCAAAAAAATTCAAAACCCCCTTGAAATTTGAGAAGATGTATTGTATAATTAAAGGGTAGTCGCAGAAAAATATATGCGGCAAAATATACCGGCTGTTTTAAAATATAGGCAGCAAAGATATATTATTCAACAAATTTTAAGGACGGAAAACAAAATGGGAAACTCAGCAGAAAGAATAAGGAACATTGCTCTTATCGGTCACGGCGGAGAAGGTAAAACTTCCCTTGCCGAAGCTATGCTTTTCAATATGAAAGCGATAGACAGACTCGGAAAAGTTACCGACGGTAATACGTGCATGGACTTCGATCCGGAAGAAATTTCCAAGAAAATATCGATTAGTCTTGCCGTTGCAAACGGAACATACAAAGGAGTAAAGATAAATATTCTCGACGTGCCGGGTTTCTTTGATTTTGAAGGAGAAATGGTTCAGGCTCTCGCGGTTGCGGACGTTGCGGTGGTGGTTACCGGCGCGGGCGGCTCGCTTACCGTGGGGACGGAAAAGGCTCTCGATTATTGCGAGGAGAATAAAATCCCCGCCGTTATATTCGTAAACGGTATGGATAAAGAGAACGTCGATTATGCCGCTACGGTTGCCTCGATCAGGGAAAAATACGGTGCGAAAGTCGTTCCCGTATGGGCGCCCGTTTTAAACGGAGAAAAGTTTGCAGGGTATGCGAACGTAGACGATAATAAGGCTTTCGATCTTGACGGAAAGGAAATAGCTCTTCCGTCGGAAGTTGCGGATATGAGAGCGACTCTTTCTGAGGAAGCCGCTTCGCAGGACGAAGAACTTATGATGAAATTCCTTGAAGGGGAGGAGCTTGCGCCCGAAGAAATGGCGAACGGAATTAAGGCCGGCATAAAATCGCTCGGGCTTATACCTGTTTACGGCGGCAGCGCGTTTACGAATAAGGGAATAACGAATTTTATGGATAAAATCGTTTCGGAATTTCCTTCTCCTGCGGATTGCTTCGAATGCAAGAGCGACGCGCCGGTGGTTCTTCGCGTGTTCAAAACTATAGTCGATCCGTTTGTCGGAAGACTTAATATGTTTAAGGTTCTCTCGGGAACTTTAAAAACCGGGATGACGCTTGCGAACGTCACGAAAGACGCGAGCGAAAAGATTTCCGCGATATACTTTTTGAAAGGTAAAAAGCAAGAGGCGACGGACTCGGTAGAATGCGGCGACCTCGGCGCTCTCGCAAAACTCAATAACGTTACGACCGGCGATACTCTCAGGGAGGACGGAGGAGAAGCTCTTCCCGAAATCAAGATGCCGCTTCCCGTTTATTCTATGGCGATATACGCTTCCAAAAAAGGTGAAGAAGACAAGATTTTTGCAGGTCTTAACAGGCTTATGGACGAAGATATTTCGTTTACCGTAACCAAAAACGTAGAAACGGGCGAAATGCTTTTAAGCGGCATAGGCGAAACGCAGCTAAATATTCTCTGTAAAAAGCTCAAAAATAAATTCGGTTGCGAAGCCGTTCTGAAGGAGCCCAAGATAGCTTACAGGGAAACGATTAAAAAACGTTCGGAGGCGGAAGGTAAGCATAAAAAGCAGTCGGGCGGCGCGGGACAGTTCGGTCAGTGTTCCGTAAGGTTCGAGCCGGGTGCGGAAGACGGAGTTTACGAATTCGTAGACGCCGTTGTGGGCGGCGCGGTTCCCAAGCAGTTTATTCCCGCGGTAGACAAAGGACTTCGCGAAGCCGTAAAAGAAGGCGTTCTTGCCGGCTATCCGATGGTTAACCTTAAATGTACGCTGTTCGACGGTAAATATCACCCGGTAGACTCTAAGGAAATAGCGTTCGTTACGGCGGCTAAGCTTGCGTATCAGGACGGTATCCCTAAAGCTTCTCCCGTTATTCTCGAGCCTATTATGAAAGTGGAAATAGTTGTTCCCGAAAACTATATGGGCGATATAATGGGGGATATGAATAAGCGCAGAGGCAGAATTCTCGGAACGGAACACGTAAACGGAAAGACTGTAGTTACGGCGGAAGCCCCGCAGAGCGAACTGTCGAAATACGCTACCGATCTTCGCAGTATGACTCAGGGAAGAGGACGGTTCACCGTTTCTTTCGAGAGATACGAAGAAGTTCCGCCTATGGCTCAGGATAAGATTATCAAAGAGGCAAAAGAAGCCAAAGAAGGCTGATAAAATTAAAAAACCGTTAAGTGCGCTCGAAGACTTAATTCGGGCGCACGAATTATGTGTGCCGGCCAAGTATGATACGAACCGTGGTTTTACGCCATTTTGGCAGAGCTTGTGTTATTCTTGGTCGGTATAACAGAGAAATAAAGAATCAAAAGAGGCGGCGTTTAAAAGCCGCGAGGGACGGGGTACCCGTCGGGAGACAGTAAAATGATATTGACAGTTTGTCCTAATCCGAGCATCGATTGCACAATGGAGCTTCACGCGTTGAACGTAGGAAGAGTAAACCGTATAGACAATAAAATAATTACGTATTCGGGCAAGGCGATTAACGTTGCGATAGGCGTGAGGCGACTTGGCGGAGACTGTACCGTTACGGGTTTTATGTTCGATAACGACGCGAAGTCTTTCCTTCATAACCTCGATAAAGAAGGGGTGGTAAGTCGTTTTGTGAATAATCCGGGTAACGTAAGGACAAATTATAAAATAATAGATTTCAGGTCGATGATGACCGAAATAAACGATAAAGGCGAAATGGTAAGCGAGGATAAGCAGAGAGAATTGGTTTCTCTTGTTTTTGACCTTGCGGAAGGTTGCTCGGTTGTTGTAATCAGCGGAAGCTTGCCGCAAGGGGTATCCGACGAGTTTTATCCGAAGCTTGTTTCGGTAATAAATAAACGGGCGAAAGTTTTTGTGGATACGGAGGGTGCGAAGCTTGTTTCGTCTGTAAGGGAGGGTGTTAATCTTATAAAGCCTAACCTTGCCGAACTTGAGGCAATAACTAAAGAAACGCTTAAGACGAAAGCCGAGATGATTTCCGCTTGCGAAAAAATGATTGATTTGGGCGCGGAGAAAGTTTTGCTGTCTTTGGGCGCGCACGGCGCGATTTTGACAAACGGAAGAAAAAGTCTTTTTGCTAAAACTGCGAACGTTGCTGTGAATTCCACGGTCGGGGCCGGAGACAGTATGATTTCAGCGGCGGCGGTTATGACCGAAAAGGGGGCGGAAGACGAGGAAATCTTACGTTGCGCGGTGGCTGCGGGAACGGCTTCGATAACCACGCCGGGTACTAATTTATTCTATAAGGACAAATACGAGGAAATTTATAAAAAAGTTAAAGTGGAGGTGATTCAAGGTTGATTTCCGTAAAAGAAGTTAAAAAGAACGAAGAAGTTGACGCGGTAATGAAAATAGCTCAGCAGCAAATCGAAAATATCGGATACACCGAGCATTCGGTGAGGCATGCTTCGATAGTTTCGAAACGCGCGGGCGAGCTTCTTAAAAAAACGGGAGGAACGGAAAGAGAAATAGCTCTTGCCGAGATTGCCGGTTATCTTCACGATATAGGAAACGCTATAAACAGATCCGAGCACGCGCAGACGGGAGCTCTTCTCGCCTATAAAATTCTTACAGGAATGGGTATGGATTATCTTTCTGCTGCCGAAATTATGATGGCGATAGGTAATCACGACGAGGAGAAGGGGTTGCCGGTAAGCAAAATTTCTGCCGCGCTCATCATTGCGGATAAGGCGGACGTTCATAAAAGCCGCGTTAAAAAGGGTAAAATGAGTCGCCCCGACGATATTCACGACAGGGTAAATCTTGCGGCGGAAAGCTCGTTTATTTCGGTCGACGAGGAGAAAAAACGAATAGCGATAGAGATAACCATTAACACGAAAATGTGTCAGGTTATGGACTATTTTGAGATATATCATAAGAGAATGCAGTTATGTCGCAGGGCGGCGGCGTTTCTCGGGTATGAATTCGGTTTGATTATAAACGGCAACGCGATAGTGTGAGTTCGTTAGGTTGTGTAAAAGAAAATATGTTTACGAGAGAAAAAATATGACTAAAAGAGAAGAAGCCGAAAGGTATTTTGAAGAAGGGTATAACTGCGCGCAGTCGGTTGCGCTTGCGTTTATCGAGTATACGGGCATGGAAAAAGAGGACTTGCTAAGGAGTGTATCCGGTTTTGGCGGTGGCTTTGGCAGAATGCGTGAAGTTTGCGGCGCTGTAAGCGGGATGACGTTTGTATGCGGTTGGATTTTCGGATATAGCAAATCGGACGACGTAGAGGGTAAGAAGAATGTGTATTCCTACGTGCAGCTTTTGCTCGGGCGATTTAAGGAAAAGAACGGCTCCGTCGTGTGTCGCGAGCTTCTCGGTTTAAAGAGGGAAGTTGTAAGTTTTGTTCCGAACGAGCGTACGCCCGAATACTACAAAACAAGACCTTGCGCGAAACTTGTAGGCGACGCCGCCGAGATATTGAGCGAGTTTTTGTCGGAAAAAGGTGTTTCACGTGGAAAAGAGTAAAAAGACATCGAAACGCGTGGAACACGGATTTCCTCCGTTTATTTATAAAGAAGCCGAAATTCTGATGCTCGGCAGTTTTCCGTCGCCCGTTTCCCGTGAAACGGGTTTTTATTACGGGCACCCGAGGAATAGGTTCTGGTCGGTGCTTGCAAAAGTGTACGGAGAAGACGTCCCGTCGGGGATTGAGGATAAAAAGTCGTTTTTAAAAAGGCATAAGATCGCGTTGTGGGATGTCGTTGAAAGCTGCGATATTATCGGCGCGAGCGACAGCAGTATAACGAACGTAACTCCGAACGATATAAGGGAAGTTGTTCGTGGAACAGCAATCGATAAAATTTGCGTTACCGGCAAAACTGCGGGCAAATTACTAAAAAAATACGTGGGGATAGATGGAGTTGAACTGCCGTCACCGAGCCCCGCGAACTGCGCGTTATCCTTCGATGAGCTTGTAAAAGCGTACTTGAAAGTATTGAAATAACATATTAAAAATACTTGACGAATAAAGAGATTTTAATATAAATTATGTTAGACATAAATCGCTATTTATTCCACCAATCGTCCGTCGGTATTTTGTTTGAATGTTTGTATTTTATTTCCGGTAAGGTAATTTCATTGTGGTAAATTTTTTTTCCGTCCAAGATGGTGAACGGTTTTAATACAAAAAAGTAAGAGTAGTTTTCTTTAAGCGTCATCGTGAAAGGTTGGTTTTTCTCGATTACTCCGATTTGCTTTTTCTTGCTCTTGTTTATAACGTAAATATCAGCGCCGAAGTTGTCTGCGCCCTTTGTGGCTTTATTGTCTTTGATATTAAGCGAAAGTATGCAGCCCTTAATGTCGTATTCGGGTGCAAATCTGTCTTTATCGGTAGTATCTGTTTCTTTTTTGGGGAGAGGTTGCGGTTCGAAACCTTTTTTGAAGTAAAATTCTTCTCCGTCGTCGCCTTGAAAAAGGGTGCAGTCTTTGTCGTAACTTGTTTTGTCGAGGCGGATTTTTATTATGTTTTCAGGTGCGGTAAATTTTGAAATTTTGTGTTTTATTGATAATTTATCCCATATTTCACTTGAAATAATTGCAGGATAAGTTCCTCCGGATACTGAGGAAGACATTATTTTGTTAGTCGGGTTTCCTATGTGAACGGAAAGAGTGTATTCCGGAGAATAGGATATGCAAAATGCGTTGTAATTGCCGTTTTTTCTTCCGTTGGTGCCCGTTTTTGCGCAAACTTCGGCGTTTTTGTTAGATATTTTTCTTGCTGTTCCGTTTTTTGCTGCCGAATAAAGGCAGTTGTTTATCAAAAAAGTCGTTTCACTTGAGAATATCTTTTCTTTTTTTTCGGGATTTTTATATAAAATCTCGCCTTTTTCGTTTTCTATTCTCTTAACGTATCGATTTTCCGTAAAATATCCGTTTTTGGCAAAGGAAGAGTATATGTCCGTCGTCTTTTTAAGAGAAATTCCGTTGTCTATTCCGCCGAGCGCAACTCCGAGTCCGTCGTTTAATTCTATTCCGAATTTCTTTGCGTAACGCTTCATTGTTTTTTCTTTAAGAAGGGCGGCAGTTTTTACCGCGGGTATATTAAGACTTTTTTCGATGCAT
This sequence comes from Christensenellaceae bacterium, assembly GCA_022768945.1. GTDB lineage: Bacteria > Bacillota > Clostridia > Christensenellales > Borkfalkiaceae > RGIG3732. The sequence continues at coordinate 13,887 of JALEKY010000054.1, forward strand.
TCCTTCACTGATATGAATCCATAGTATTTATTGCTGTTATTTGTGGGATAAAATCCGTTAAAATCCGTTTTTTCGTCTAAGATTTTAGTTGCTTCTGTTAAAAGATTTTCTTCAAATGCCGGAGCGTATATAAGCCAGGGTTTTACGGTTGATGCCGGCGGTAGATTCCATTCTTTTGAAGTTGTAACTATGGCTTTTACGCTGTTTGAACGATTGTCGCATAGTATTGCGGTGTAATTGTTGTCTTCCGTGTTGCCTTGCGCCGCGTCTGCCATGATTTTTTCGGCTTCTTCGTCAAGATAGGTGTAGACGTTTAGTTTTGAATAAACGGATATTTTGTTCTTTTCGGTTATTTCCTCGAATTCGTCGCGGACTTTTTTTAAATAATAGTTCTTTATCGGTTTTACTTTTTCGTTTTCTCCGCCGCTGGTCTCGTCGTTTGCGGATAGCAGAGTTCTGTTTTTTTCGCTTACGGCTTCTTCGTATTGTTTTGGCGTTATGAAACCCTGTTCTTTCATCAGCCTTAATACAACGGCTGTTCTCATGTCTGATTTTTCCGGATTAGCGGTGGGAGAGTAGACGGAGGGGGCTTTTATAAGAGCCGCGAGCACCGCGCTTTCCTTTATCGTCAGGTCTTTCGCGTGTTTGTTGAAATAAATTTTTGCCGCGTTTTCTATTCCGTACGCTCCGTTGCCGAAGTATATTCCGTTGAGATAGGCTTCGAGAATTTGTTTCTTCGTAAGCTTTTTTTCGAGTTTGCGCGTTAATTTTATTTCGCAAAGTTTTCTTGCTATGCTTTTTTCGTTGCCGAGGTGGGTATTTTTTATCAACTGCTGGCTGATGGTGGAGCCGCCTTCCTTATAAGAAAAACTTTTCAGATTATTTAAAAACGCTTTGAATATTCTCTTTCCGTCCGTACCGTTGTGCGAATAAAAACGCTTGTCTTCGACTGCGATGAAAGCGTTCGGAACGTATGGGGGAAGATCTTCGGTTTTCACAGGCTCCGGCGTTTTGCCGTCGTTGTCGTCGATAAGTTCGCCCTTGTTGTTGTAAAATCGGATATTTCGTTCTTTTATCGTAAGTTTTTCTACGTCGAGTTTTACCGACGACGTAATATTTTCGTAAATTCCCCACAGAGTGAATATAGCCGCGCAAACGCATAATAACGAGAATAGAATAATTTTAAAAGCTTTCTTCATGGTTTTATTTCTTCTTTGATATAAGTTTTCGACTATTCGCTTTTTTTATGCGATAACCGGAAATTACGCGGAGATTTGAGGCGTCGATATCGGTCGGACGAAATCGATTTGTTCCGAAAGAGGAGTCAGTCAATCGTGCGTTATCTCAAAATACCCCGATTATTTAAAACTTTTAAAAGTCATTTCGCAAAAACGAATGATAAAAACTTGAAAAAAAAATTATTTTATAATATAATTAACTTTATGAAAAAGTATAAAGTAGTTACATACGGATGTCAGATGAACGAACATGAATCCGAGAAACTCGGCGGGATTTTAGAGGCGAGAGGGTACGAAAAGTGCCTTTCTGACGAGGAAGCGGACGTTATCGTGTTCAATACCTGTTGCGTCAGAGAAAACGCAGAGCAGCACGCTTACGGCAATATCGGTGCGTTGAAAGGTTTAAAAAAGAAGAAAAAAAGCTTGATTATAGCGGTCGGCGGGTGTATGACTCAGCAAAAGGGAGCGGCGGAGAAACTTCGCTCGACTTTTCCTTTCGTCGATATAGTTTTCGGCACGGATAATCTCGGTGATTTCGGCGCGCTGCTCGACAGAGCTGTCGAAAGCGGCAAGCATTTTGCGGAAATAACCGAAAACGATACGGTTACGGAGGGTTTGCCTTTCAGAAGAAACAGCTATCCCAACGCGTGGGTTAACGTTATGTACGGGTGTAATAATTTCTGCACGTACTGCATCGTTCCTTACGTAAGAGGGCGGGAGAGAAGCAGAAAACCCGAAGACGTCATAGCCGAAGTAAAATCTCTCGTCGCGGAGGGGTATAAGGAGATAACTCTCCTCGGGCAGAACGTGAATTCTTACGGGAAAGATTTGGAGGAAAAGACGGATTTTGCAGAGCTTCTCGCAGCCGTAGCGGAGATTGACGGGAAATTCCGAATTCGCTTTATGTCAAATCATCCAAAGGATTTTAACGAAAAGCTCATCGACGTTATTAAAAAATACGACAAAATATGCAACTGTGTGCATTTGCCCGTTCAATCCGGTAGCGACAGAATTTTGAAGCTGATGAACAGGCACTATACAGCCGAAGACTATTTGTCGAAAATCAAGCTTCTTCGAGATAAAATTCCGTCTTGCGCGGTTACAAGCGATATTATGGTGGGTTTTCCGACCGAAACGGAGGAGGACTTTCAGGCTACGCTCGATGTCGTAAAAAAGGCTGATTATTCGGGCGCGTTTACTTTCGTATACTCGAGAAGGAGCGGCACCGTAGCCGATAAAATGGACGGACAGATTGACGACGAAACGAAAAAAGACAGAATAATGCGGCTTGTCGAGCTTCAAAACTCCGTAAACAGAGCGCAATCGCCTGCTTACAACGGAAAGACCGTTGAAATTCTCTGCGAGGATTTCGACGAGAAAAAGGGGTATTATCTCGGGCGTGACGAGTATGGTAAAATGGTTTACTTTAAGCACGGCGAAAATGTTGTGGGAAAATTCGTAAATATAAAAATTACGGAAGCAAAAAGCATTTCGCTTTACGGCGATTTTATTAACGTTCAAGAATAAAGGGGTGGAGATATGGGACTTTCACCGATGATGCGTCATTGGCGTCAGATAAAGGAAAAGTATAGCGACTGTATAATTTTTTACAGGCTTGGCGACTTTTACGAAATGTTCAACGAGGACGCCGTTAAGGCGAGCTCGATTCTGGAGCTTACGCTTACAGGTCGCGATTGCGGACTGGAGGAAAGGGCTCCGATGTGCGGAGTCCCTTTTCACGCAGCCGATCAATACATAGCGAAGCTCGTGGAAAACGGAGAAAAAGTTGCGGTTTGCGAGCAACTTACCCTTCCCGAAGAGTCTAAAGGACTTGTAGAAAGAGGGGTTATCAGGGTGGTTTCCGCCGGAACCATGACTGACAGCAGTCTCCTCGACGAAAAAAAGAACAATTTCATAGCGTGCGTTTACGGGAACGGCAAAGATTACGGTTGCGCCTGGGCGGATATTACTACCGGCGATTTCTTTGCGGCGCAGTTTTCCGGAAACGGCTCGTTCGATATGCTTATGGATTGTCTTGTAAGGGTGAACCCCGCCGAGATTATATCTAATCAGTCGGTGTTTATAGCGTCGGAAAATTACGTTATGGTAAAACATTCGGTGCTTCCTAAGTTTTCGCCGTTTCGCGATTTTGCTTTTAAACAAACTTCCGCGGAAAATACACTAAAAAGTCAATTCGGAGTCAGTTCGCTTTCCGCTTACGGGACGGACGATAAGCCGTGTGCAGTTTCCGCAGCAGGCGCGCTTGTGGAGTATCTTAAAGACGCTCAGATGCATGCGCTTAAGAACATAAACAAATTAAAGGTCGAAGAAGACGGCGATTATCTTTTCCTCGACCATAACGCGGTTAGAAATCTCGAGCTTATCAAATCGATGAGAGACGGAAAGGCTTACGGAACGCTTTTATGGGTTCTCGATAAAACTAAGACGGGCATGGGTTCGAGAAATCTCGCTTCGTGGCTTTTGTCGCCTCTTTGCGATAAGGAAAAAATAAATTACAGACTCGACGGGGTAGAAGAACTTTACAATAATGCGCTTATAAGAAACGGAATTCGCGAAATATTGACTTCCGTTAACGATATCGAGCGCATTACGGGTAAAATTTCAAATAATAACGTTAATCCTAAAGACTGTCTCGCTCTCGGCTGTTCTCTCGGAGTATTGCCGAATATCGTTTTTCAGCTTTCGGGAATGCGGTCGAAAATAATAACCGATATTTGCAAAAATATGGGGGACTACACAGAGCTTTCGAGACTTCTGACGGACGCTATTTCCGAAGACGCTTCCATTCTGACGAAAGACGGCGGGTATATCAAAGAGGGGTTTGACGCGCGCCTCGACGAGTACAGAAACATAAAAAAGAACGTTAAAGAGGCTCTCGCCCGTATGGAAGCCGAGGAAAAAGAGCGTACGGGCATAAAAAATCTGAAAATCGGCTACAACAGAGTTTTCGGTTATTATATAGAGGTGACGAACTCGTATAAATCTCTCGTTCCGTACGACTATATAAGAAAACAAACGCTCACCGGGGCGGAAAGGTATGTTACGGACGAGCTTAAAAAACTCGAAGAAAAAATCCTTACAGGCGAAGAAAACGCTTTGAAAATAGAAGCCGAAATTTTCGCTCAAATCAAGGAAAAATTAACGGATAATATCAAAAAACTTCAAAAGACGGCAAAATCGATAGCGTGTCTCGATACGCTCGCTTCTCTCGCGGAAGTCGCGCGCTCGGCGGGGTATTGCAGACCGGAAATCGCGGACGGCGACAGCAGGCTTAATATAGTAGGCGGAAGACACCCCGTCGTTGAAGCCGTTTCGAGGGAGCAATTCGTCGCTAACGACACACTTCTCGATACCGAAGAAAATCGCACTATGATTTTAACGGGCCCGAATATGGCGGGTAAAAGCACGTACATGCGGCAAATCGCGCTTATAGTAATAATGGCGCACGTCGGATCGTTCGTGCCGTGTTCGTCGGCTGTAGTGCCTCTTACGGACAGAATTTTTACGAGAATCGGCGCGAGCGACAATCTTATTTTCGACCAAAGTACTTTTCTTGTGGAAATGACCGAAGTCGCTTCTATACTCCTTCACGCAACGAAGAACAGTCTTCTTGTTCTCGACGAGGTGGGAAGGGGCACTAGTACTTACGACGGATTGAGCATCGCCTGGGCGGTAGTCGAATATATAACGGCAAACATAAAGGCAAAAACTCTTTTCGCCACGCATTATCACGAACTGACCGAGCTCGAAGGTGTTATCGACGGGGTAAAGAATTATAAAATCACCGTTAAAGAATTCAACAATTCCATAATTTTCCTCAGGAAAATTATGAGAGGAGGGGCGAACAGAAGCTTCGGTATAGAGGTCGCTTCGCTCGCCGGCGTTCCCGCCGCGGTAACGGACAGAGCGAAAAAGCTTTTAAAACAGCTCGAAAAGAACGACCTTGCGAAAAAACCGCGCAAAGACGAGACCGAAACGGTTAAAAAATCGAAAAGTCAGGTTGAAAACATTATTTCCGAGCTCGATATGAACAACCTTACTCCGATGCAGGCGTTTTCGATTTTGTCCGATTTAAAGGAAAAAGTCGACGCGAAAAACGAGTAATACGGGAGAAACAAATTGAAAATAAACATTCTTGACAAAAGCGTTTATAATCGGATTGCCGCGGGAGAAGTTGTAGAAAGACCTTTTTCCGTAATCAAAGAGTTGACCGAAAACGCTATAGACGCAGGCTCTAAAAATATAAAAATCTCTATTTGGAACGGCGGAAAAGACCGTGTGGAAATAGAGGACGACGGCTGCGGCATAGAAAAAGAGGAGCTTAACAAAGCGTTGCTTCCGCACGCCACAAGCAAGATTAAGGACGTTAAAGACCTTGACTCGATCATGACATTGGGGTTCCGCGGCGAAGCTCTCGCAAGCATTGCGAGCGTTTCCAAGCTGACTATCGTATCGAAACCGGCGAGTCAGGAGTTCGGCGGGAGAATTTACTGCGAAGGTGGCGTTATAAGCGAAGTTACGGACTATCCGTCGAATAACGGAACGAAAATCACCGTAGACGATTTGTTTTTTAATACGCCCGTTCGCGCCAAGTTTTTAAAAACCACGAGAGCCGAAGAGGGGGATATAACCGACATAGTGGGCAGACTTATTCTCGCTAATCCGGATATTTCTTTTAAGTATTATGCGGACGATAAGCTTGTTTTGCAATCGTTCGGCGGGGGCGAGGAAGAAGCTTTGATTTCCGTTTACGGAACGGAAGCGGTAAAAAATTGTTTTCGCATAGAAACGGTTAAAAACGGAATTCTCATAAAAGGGTATATAGGCAGACATTTCTTTACAAAGCCCAACAGAACGTATCAAACGCTTATAATCAACGGCAGATATGTTATAAATCAAACGGTTTCTTCGGCTATACATAACGCCTATCAATCGTATTTGATGAAACGGCAATATCCGTTTTTCGTTCTTAGCCTTACCGTTCCGTCGGACGCGGTTGACGTAAACGTTCACCCGAATAAAACAGAAGTAAGGTTTAACAATAACCAGGTTATATACGGAAGCTTGTACAGCGTGGTTTCCAAGGTTCTCGACGGCTCTAACGAAGCTATAAACATAGTAAAAAGCGACGGAAAAGAGCTTATTTCTGAGCAATCGGCTTCTTCGACAGGCGAGGAATTTTTTGATAAAAAACAAGATAACGTCGATAAAAACGTGCCATCGGAATTTACTAAAAAACAAGAAAACGAGAAGTTCGGAAGGAACGCGTTTACGCCGCCAAAGCATATCGGTGATCGGAAAACCGAGCCGATGCAAAAAGTGTATCTCGGCGGGGATTTTGCCGAAAAGACGAAAGAGGACGAAGAAAGGGAAAAGAGAGCGGAAGACGCATTCCTTGCCAATAAAAAGTTTTTGGAAGAACTCGACAGAAAAGTTTCGGAAAAGAAATCCGTGTCGGAAGCAGAAAGCAGATTTTTGTCGGCAAGCGAGAATTTAAAGGTCGTTTCGGACGGAGAGGATATATCCGGGCAGGAAACGACGGAGAACAGCGGTAAAACACAGCTCGACAAAAACGACGATAATCAAAATGAAAATTCTTTTTCTAAAGCTGTTTTTGCAGATTCAGGCGTAAAAGTTTCGATAGGTCGTAAAGACAAGGAAGAGTCGATAGAAACACGAAATTCAGTTGCCGGCGACGAGACGGAACGTAATGAGGTTTCGGAAAATTCGTTCGATACGAAGCCTTCGGCTCAGACCGACCTCGGAATAGAAAAGGAATTCGTTTACATAGGGCAGGCGTTCAAAACGTATCTGATTTTTCAGCGCGGCGAGGATTTGTATTTTGTCGATCAGCACGCGGCGCATGAACGGATTTTGTTTGATTCTCTCTACGAAAGAGCCGTAAACGGCGAAAAATTAACTCAGCCGCTTCTTATTCCGTACATTTTAAATCTTAACAGCGTTGAAAGTCAGTATTTCGCTTCGAGAAAGTCTTATCTCGAAGAAATAGGCTTCGTAATAGACGAATTCGGATATAATTGCTTTAAAATTACCGAAGTTCCCGTGGAAATCGCGGATATGAATTTGCAGACGTTTTTCGCGGATTTTCTTTCGGATAACGCTTTGAAGCAGGAAAAAGTTCCTGAGCTTATAAGAGAGAAGCTGTGCCAGAGGGCTTGCAAATCGGCTATTAAGGCCGGATACGACCTTTCTAAATCGGAAATAGACGCGCTACTTAAAAAAATGAAGGGAAATATGGGGCTTAAATGTCCGCACGGAAGACCTGTTTCCGTGAGAATTACCGAAACAGAGATTGAAAAATGGTTCAAGAGAATAGTTTGAGCAAGGTGCTCGTAATTTGCGGAGCCACCGCCTCGGGCAAGACTGCGCTCGCCGTCGAATGCGCAAAAAACTTTAACGGCGAAGTCGTTTCCGCGGATTCCATGTGTATTTACCGAGGGCTCGATATAGGCACTGCTAAACCGACGGAAGAGGAGAAGCAGGGAATTCCTCATTATATGATAGACGTTGCAGGCGCGAAAGACAATTTTTCCGTTGGCGATTATAAAGAGCGGGCGAGCTTGATATTAAAAGATATTCTTTCCCGGGGTAAGCTTCCGATAATTTGCGGCGGAACGGGGTTTTATATCAATTCTCTTCTTTTTGATTTAAGCTACGGAAATGCGCCGGCGGATAATTTCGTCAGGGCAAAATACGTTGATTATTATGAAAAAAACGGGAAACAGGCTCTGTATGATTTACTTGTAGAAAAAGATCCCGAAACGGCGTATAAATTGCACGTTAACGACGTAAAACGCGTTTCGCGCGCGCTTGAAATTCTTGAAATTTCGGGCAAAAAAAAGTCTGAGATAAAGGATGATTTGACGCCGCGTTACGATTACAGGTCGTTTGCGATAGATTTTCCGCGCGAAGTACTTTACGACAGAATTAACAAACGCGTGGATATAATGATGAACGACGGGCTTTTGGACGAGGTAAGAGGACTTTTGGCTTCAGGCGTTACGCGCGATTGTCAAAGTATGCAGGGGATAGGTTATAAAGAAGCGGCGGACGGGTTTGAAAACGGCTTATCCGAAAGCGAAATAGCCGAAACGATTAAATTCAACACGAGGCATTACGCCAAAAGGCAGATAACTTTTTTCAAACGTGACGAAAGACTAAAACTTCTGTCTCCGAAAGAAAAAAACGGTTTTTTGGACGAAATCTATAAGGAATTACAAAAACAGGGAAATTACGGCAATATAAAATGATTGAAAAAATAATAGAAAATGCAAAACAAGCATTAGAAAAACAATTCAAAGAAACCGAAAAGACGGCAATTTACAATCAAAAGAAAGTTCTTGACGCTTTTAACAAAGAGAGAATTGCTCTAAGACATTTCGCCCCCACGACGGGTTACGGTTACGACAGCGACGGAAGAGACGCGCTCAACAGAGTTTACGCAAGGGTTTTCGGCGCGGAAAAGGCTGTCGTTTCCCCGTATATAGCTTCGGGAACGGTTGCGCTGTCTCTCGGATTGTTTTCCGTTTTGATGCCGGGTGACAATTTTGTTTCAGCTACGGGAAAACCTTACGATACCTTGATTGACGTAATCGAGGGAGAAAAAATAGGTTCTCTAAAGGATTATGGTATTAAATTTCACTCTATCCCTTTAAAAAACGGCAAAATCGACGTTGAATCGGTTATTTTGTATATGAAAAAGAATAACCCGAAGATGATATATTTTCAGCGTTCGAGAGGATATGACTGGCGTCCGTCTTTTTCCGTCTACGAGATGGGAGAAGTTTTTAAAACGTTGAGAGATAACGGCTTCGAAGGGATTATTTTTGTCGATAACTGCTACGGTGAATTTGTTGAAAAGGACGAACCCACGGCGGTCGGCGCGGATATGATGGCGGGTTCGCTTATCAAAAACGCGGGCGGTGGGCTTGCGCCTACCGGAGGATACATTGCGGGCAAGGAGAAATATATAAGACTTGTCGAAAACAGGCTTACGGCTCCGTCTGTAGGCGGCGAAGTCGGTTCTTACGCGTTTACGTATCAGTATTTTTATCAGGGTTTGTTTATCGCTCCGCACACCGTAAAGCAGGCTATAGACGGTAATATGCTTATCGGTGAAGCTCTTTCGTCGATGGGGTACGAAACTATGCCCGTTCGCGGCGAAATTCCGAGAGATATAACTCGTTCGGTTAAGTTCAATACCGAAAAAGAGCTTGTTTCGTTTATTCAATCCGTTCAGGAAGTTTCTCCGGTCGACAGCTTCGTATCGCTCGAAGCGTGGGATATGCCCGGTTACGACCATAAAGTTATAATGGCTGCCGGGTGTTTCGTGCAAGGTTCGTCTATAGAACTTTCCGCAGACGCGCCGATAAAGGAGCCTTATATAGCTTACGTTCAGGGCGGACTTACGTTCGAACATTGCGTTATCGCGACTGAACGAATTTTGAAAAAACTTCTCGAAAACAAATAATTCGATAAATTACGAAGGCATAAAAATGAGTAAAAAACTTGTAATTTTTGACTTAGACGGCACACTTTTGGATACATCTGAAGATTTAAAAAATTCGATGAATAAAATGCTCGAAAGCTACGGCTATCCGCTTATTACGGCTGACGACGCCAAGCGTTTTATAGGCAACGGAGCGAGAATGTTCGTTCTTCGCTCGCTTCCCGATTATGCGAAAGACAAAGTCGACGAAGCCATGGCAAAGTACAACGACTTTTATAACAACAGCGGATCGCCTTGCACTCATTTATACGCAGGAATGGACGAAGTTCTCGAGTTTTGCAATAAAGCGGGTTTGAAAACAGCTATCGTTTCAAATAAACCGCAAGCTTCCACGGACGCCGTTTACGAAGAGTATCTTTCTTCCTATCCGTTCGATTACGTGTACGGGAGAAGGGAGGGATTCGGCCATAAGCCGGATAAAGAATGCGGCGAATACGTTCTGAACGCCCTCGGGTGCGACAAAAACGATACGATTGTGGTAGGCGACGGCGAAACCGACGTGAAATTCGCAATAAACCTCGGTGCCAAATGTATTTCTGTGTTATGGGGTTACAGACCGAAAGAAGTTCTCCGAAAAGAGGGAGCGGATACGTTCGTCGAAACGCCGAAAGAACTGTTGGAAGAGATAAAAAAATTTGCCGAAAAGTAAAAAATATTTCGGCGCGTTTTATCTCGAAGGGAAAATTCGATAGATTAAAAACGGAGAAAACATAATGAAATTTACTGAATTCACAGTAAGCACTACAAGCGAAGCTCAGGAAATAATAAGCGACGTGATGTGGTCGTTTACGAATTACGGCGTGGCTATTTGCGACGTTAACGATATAATAGAACTTATCGAAAAACGCAGAAGCACATGGGATTATATCGACGAAAAACTTTCCGGCGCGGCAAGCGAAAAGAGTACCGAAGTTCTTGTTAAAGCGTATGTGCCGACGGAAAAAACGGAAGAAGTTTCCGTACTTTTGAGAAAGAGGCTTGACGAAATAGCCGAAAATTCGAAAGGATATATCCCGGTCGGCAGTCTTGAAACGGTTAAACGCACGGTTGACGGCGACGATTGGATAGAAATTTGGCGCAAACACTATCGCCCGATGTTGTTCGGTAAAGTTTGGGTTTGTCCCGAGTGGCTGGAAAAAGAGGTTCCGGACGATAAAATAAAGGTAAGAATAGACTCGAATATGGCTTTCGGAACGGGAGAACACGAAACGACGTCGATGGTTATCGAGATGATGCAGGAGTATATAAAGCCGTCGGATACCGTTATAGACGTCGGTTGCGGAAGCGGAATTCTCGGTATAGCCGCGGTTAAGCTCGGCGCCGCGCATGCGATTTTGACCGATATCGATTTCGTTGCCGTAAAAAGCGCGGAACACAACTGCATGCTTAACGGCGTTTCGGATAAAACGACGGTCGCTTTAGCCAACTTACTTGACGATACCTCGGTGAAAGGAGAGCTTATTGTTGCTAATATTACAGCCGAAGTTCTCGGCGTTCTGGCAAGGGGCATTCTTAAAAACATAAAAGAAAAAGGCATTCTTATTATGAGCGGAATTATTCGCTCGCGCTACGATTTTGTACTGAAAACCTATTCCGATTTGGGATTTAATTTGATTGAAAAAAGGCAGAAGGGCGAATGGATAGCGATGGCGATGAGAAAAGAATAGATTAAAAAATTTCTTTAAAATCGACCATAAATAAAGGAATTTTTAAAGGGTTTATGTTAAGCATAATACCGAATTTGCACGGAGAAACAGAATGAAAGCAGTTGTTTTCACGCTTGGTTGTAAAGTTAATCAATGCGAAAGCGCTACGCTTATACAGGGGCTTAAACAGAAAGGTTACGACGTTTCCGATGAGCTCGGTTACGCAGACGTCTTTATAATAAATACCTGCGCCGTAACGGCGGAAGCGGAGAAAAAATCAAGACAAGCCATTGCGAGGGTGAGAAAATTCAATCCTTCGGCAAAAGTTATAATTACAGGTTGCGCTTCGGAAAAGTCGCCTAAGGATTTTATAGAAAAGGAGAACGTTTTTCTCGTTACGGGTGCTAAGAGTAAGGATAAAATACTCGATATGCTCGAAGATCGCGGAGTTTTTATAGAGAAAAACGATGAATATTACGAAGAATATCTCCCCGCGGGCACTTTAAAAACGCGTTCTTATATAAAAGTGCAGGACGGTTGCAATAATTTTTGTTCGTATTGCATTGTTCCGTATCTACGCGGTCGTTCAAGGTCGCGTTCTCCCGAAAGCATAAAGAAAGAAATTGAGTTTTTAAAGCCGACCGAGGCCGTTATCACGGGCATAAACTTATCCGATTATAAATTTAACGGTATGAAGCTCGGAGACCTGCTGCGCGAATTAAAAGATTACGATATGAGAATTCGCCTCGGTTCGTTGGAAGTAGGGGTGATAGACGACAATCTCCTTTCGGCAACCAAAGAATTAAAGGATTTTGCGCCGCATTTTCATCTCTCTCTTCAATCGGGATCGGATAAAGTTCTTAAAGAAATGAACAGAAAATATACCCGCGACGAGTACGCTTACAAAGTGGATTTAATTAGAAAATATTACCCGGAATCAGCTGTTACAACAGACATAATCGTCGGGTTTTCTACAGAAAACGAAAAGGATTTTGAAGATACGCTCGAGCTTGTCGATAGAGTTTGTTTTTCGGATATTCATTGCTTTGCTTATTCAAGAAGAGAGGGAACGAAGGCGTATTCGTTGTCGCCGCTTGACGAAAAAATCAAGAAGGAAAGACTTGACGTTCTTCTTGCGAGAAAAACTTCTCTCAGAAAAAAATTCATTGACGCCAACCTCGGCTCGGAGCGCGAAGTCGTTATAGAAGAAACGGAAAAAGGTTTTCAGACTGGGTATACGGACAACTATATAAGGGTATACATTCCCGAGGGCGATAATCTTTCGGGAAAAGTTAAGGTCACGCTTTTAAAAGAGTTCGAAGACGGTGCGCTTGCAAAGCCTGTCGATTGAACTATCGGTCGTTTATATCTTTAATTCTATAAAAAGGAGAAAACTATGTGCGATTGTTTGTTTTGTAAATTCGTTTCGGGTGAAATTCCCGTAAACAAAGTGTACGAGGACGATAAAATGATTATTATTCGTGATATCAATCCTCAGGCTAAAAATCATTTTCTCGGAATTCCGAAGGCTCATTTCAAGCTTATTTCCGAGGCTACGCCCGAGCAGGTCGCTATGATAGGGGAATGTCTGAAAACGATTTCTTCGCTTACCGAAGAGTTGTCGCTTCAAAACGGTTACAGACTCGTTATAAATCAAGGTGACGATGCCGGTCAGACCGTTTTTCATCTTCATATACACATTCTTTCCGGGCAAAAGATGAATTGGCAACCGGCTTAGAAAAATTGTTAAAAAACATAAACTAATCGGAAAAAATTGCCTAAAAATATTTGACAACAAAGCCGTAAATTGCTATAATAACTGTAGTTTTAGCGATTGAGCGAAGGAGGGTTGGATATGTCTACCATAAGAGTTGGCGAAAACGAATCTTTGGATAACGCATTGCGTCGTTTTAAGAGAAAATGTTCGCGTGACGGCATAATCGGAGATTTACGTAAAAAAGAACACTACGAGAAACCTTCCGTTCGTCGCAAGAAAAAGGCTGAAGCTGCAAGAAAAAGAAGCATCAAAGGTTAAATAATAACTACTCTACGCCCGATAAATTTTAAGTTTATCGGGTTTTTTATTAAAAATTTTTATAAGATTGCGTATGGATTGAAGCGGTCTGACGTGGGAGAATTAAAATGAAAGAGGGAAAAGATGACTACCGAACATTTAAGGAATATTGCAAAGAAGCAAAAAAACGGATGAAATCCGGTTATTGGAAAGATTTTGACGACGGATTAAAAAAGCGAATGGAGGACGCCGAGAATTCCGGAGAAAATCCCGCCCGCGTTGCCGATTATTACGTCAACACGGCTATCGACGGAATAAAAAACACCGGGAACGGCGACGATTTTTATAAAAAAGTTAAGGAAATGCTCGATACTTACGGCGAGGTCAGCGACGCTATCGGCAGACTTATCGACCACGAAGTTTATGACGCGCTTCCTTACGACAGAAAGCAAAAGTACACGCTCGAGCTTTCTAATAAGTACCTCGAAGCTTTGGAAAGATATAGAAAAGAAAGGGCTTTCGGCGGGCTTAAGCAATCCGAATAGCCGTCATATTTGTGCTTCGGATTAGCCGGTGGTAATGGCGTTCGAACCCGTTTTTGCGGTAATAAATCGGTTTATAAGTTTTTTTCGGGAAGGGGGGTAATTCCCGAAAGAAATATATCGTTTATGCTTTGGAGGTAAGCGATATTTTATAAAAAAGTGAAGAACAGCTAAAGCTTTTCTTTCGGAAAAACGACTTGCTTTTTATTTTGCAAGCCGTTTTTTTTGTTTGAAAGTCAGGCAAAATGATTTATTCTCTGCAGATAAGAACTTGCGGGTAATATCGGTGAAGACGCGAATGTAATAATCTTTTTTAAAATGGCGTGTTGCAAACTCAAAAAGATTGATAATTCGGGCGTGATATGGTATAATAAAAAATAAAGTATAGCTATTTTTTACGAATGACAGAGGTATTGTTTTAGATGGACGATATTTTAAAATCGCTTAACGAAGAGCAGTTAAAACCCGTAACCGATACTGAAGGCGCGGTTCTCGTAATCGCCGGGGCGGGAAGCGGCAAAACGAGGGTTTTGACAAGCAGAATTGCATATATAATAAAGGAAAAACAAGTATCGCCCGACAGAATTCTGGCGATAACTTTTACAAATAAAGCCGCAAACGAAATGAAGGAAAGGCTTGCGAAAATGGTTGACGGCGTCGAGTCGATGTGGGTTTCCACGATACATAGCATGTGCACCCGTATTCTGCGCGCGAACGCGGCTTTTCTCGGTTACGATAAAAACTTTACCATTTACAGCGAGCAGGATAAGGACAGAGTTCTCAAAAGAATTGCTTCGTCTTATCAGACGGACGACGAAAAGTTTGTAAAAAACGCAAAATGGCATATTTCCAACGCGAAAACGTTAGGGCTTTCTCCAAAGAGATATCTTGACGAAGCCCGTTTGCAGGGTGCGAAAGACATAGATCGTTACTGTCAGTTTTATGCCGAGTACGAGACGGAACTAAAGAATTCGAACGCGCTCGATTTCGACGATCTTTTGTTGAAAACGAGAGACCTTTTGCAGTCAAACGCAGACGTCAGAAATTATTACGCCACAAAATTTCAATACGTGCACGTCGACGAGTTTCAGGATACGAATACAATTCAGTATGAAATCGTTAAAATGCTTTGCTCGGTATTCGGAAATATTTTTGCGGTTGGCGACGATGATCAGAGTATTTACGGTTGGCGCGGGGCGGAAATTAAAAACATTCTTAATTTCGAAAAAGATTTTTCGGGAGCGAAAGTTTATAAACTTGAGAGAAATTACCGTTCAACAAAACGGATTTTGCGACTTGCCAACCTTATAATCAAAAACAACACCGTTCGTAAGAAGAAAGAGCTTTGGACGGAAAACGAAGAGGGCGTTAAGGTCGAATGTTATACCTCGAACGATGAAGCGAACGAGGCGATGTATACAGCCGTTCAGATAAAAAACCTTATGGCGAGAGGTTATTCTGCCGGAGATTTTGCCGTTTTAATGAGAATAAACGCGCTTTCTCGCTCGTACGAGCAAGAATTTATGAAGTACGGTATTCCGTATAAAGTATTCGGCGGTTTCAAGTTCTTCGAGCGTAAGGAAATCAAGGATTTAATTGCTTATTTCAGAATTTTGGTAAATCCGCTCGATAACGACGCGATACTCAGAGTTATAAACATTCCGAAGCGGGGAATTGGCGAACGAACGATAGAAATTATGCTCGACTACGCGAAAAACCGCGGCGTTTGCCTTTACGACAGCATTCTCGACGTAGATGATCTCGATTTGTCTAACGCGGTTAAGAATAAAATAAGAGAGTTCAGACAGCTTATAGTTTCGCTTACCGTCGCGATGGAAACGACTCCGTTTGAAAAATTGCTTAAAGTTATTATAGAAAAAACGGGCTATTTAACCCTTTTCGAGGCGGATAGCGAGGAAAACTTTGCGAAAAAAGCGAACATCGACGAACTTCAGAATTCTATCGAAGAGTTTATAAAATTAAACCCGAAAGCGGGCGTTTCGGAATATCTCAGCTCCGTAACTTTGAGTTCGGATATAGACGAGATGGACGACGGAGAATTCGTAAGCATAGCAACGGTACACTCCGTAAAAGGGCTTGAATTCAGGTGCGTGTTTATTTGCGGACTCGAAGAAAGCGTTTTCCCGATTTCGAGGGCATCGAATTCTCAAACGGAAATGGAAGAAGAACGCCGACTGATGTACGTGGCGATAACGCGCGCGAGGGAAAGGTTGTTTCTGACTTGTTCTCAAAGCAGGTATTTGTTCGGAGAAAGACAGTATCCGGTAAAGTCGCGGTTTTTAGGAGAACTTGCTCCCGAACTCGGAATTAACTTCGGCGGGAAAAAACAAGGAGATAACTCGTTCGGCGCGCGCTCTTCATATGACGGAGGCTCTTCGTACAGAGGTAATTCCGACTTTCCTAAGAGAGAATACGGCAGCGGTTATTCGGGAGGCAAGAACGTTGACGAAATCGCAATGCATTCTACGCCGTCGTCGTTCGGTTATTCGTCGACGGGGGCGAAGAGATTTTTGGAATCCTCGAAGCCTAAAGCTCAGGTTTCCGCGGATAAATTTGCCGGGTATGCTGTTGGCAAAAGAGTTCGCCACGCAAAATTCGGAGAGGGTATTATCGTGTCCGTAAAAGGCTCGGGAACGGGTAAAATAGTCGACGTTGCCTTTAAAGGAATCGGCGTAAAGTCGCTTTCCGCTCAGTATGCCCCTATGGAATTGATTTGATAAAATTGATTATATTATAAAGGATAATTATTTGTATTATGTCAGATAGAATGAGAGAATTGATTGACGTTTTGAATAAATACGCCTACGAATATTACGTTCTCGACAACCCGACCGTTTCGGATAAAGAGTACGATAAATTGTACGACGAGCTTAAAAGGGAAGAAGAAAGAACGGGGCGCGTCGAACCGGATTCTCCGACAAGAAGAGTCGGCGGTGAACCGATAAAAGCTTTTAAAAAGCATGAACACATTCACAGGCTGTACAGTCTTGACAAGGCAGTTACGGACGAAGAATTGTACGCGTTCGACCGCCGTGCGCTGAAGCTTTCGGGAAAGGACGTTCTCGAGTATATCGTGGAGTACAAATTCGACGGTCTTACGATTTGCCTTACCTATGAAGACGGCTTTTTCGTCGGAGCGGCGACGAGAGGGAACGGCGTTGTCGGAGAAGACGTTACCGCTCAGGTTTTGAAAATTAAGAGTTTTCCTTTGAAAATTGAGAACAAAGGCATAGTCGAAGTCAAAGGAGAGGCGATAATTCGTCTTTCGGTGCTTGAAGAATACAATAAAACGGCTGACGAAGTGCTAAAAAACGCAAGGAACGCCGCGGCGGGGGCAATAAGGAATCTCGATCCTTTGGTTACCGAAAAGCGTAAGCCGGAGATTATTTTTTACGACGTGAATTATCTGTCCGAGGGCTATATCGCGTCTCAGACGGAAGCAAGGGAGTTCTTAAAGAAAAACGGTTTTAAGGTGAGCGAATTTTTCCGCGTCTGCAACGGAATGGACGAAGTTCTTTACGCGATAGACGAAATCGATTTGAACAGAAAAAAAATCGATGTTTTGACAGACGGAGCCGTTGTGAAAATAAACGATTATTCCGTTCGCGACGCGCTCGGTGAAACGGATAAATTCCCGAGGTGGGCTATAGCGTTTAAGTTTGAGGCGGAAGAAGTAACCACCGTTCTGACTTCTATAGATTGGCAGGTGGGCAGAACGGGCAAGCTCACGCCGCTTGCGCATGTGGAGCCGGTTGAACTTGCCGGGGCGACCGTAAGAAGGGCGACTTTAAACAATGCGGCAGACATAAAAAGAAAGAAAATCAAAGATAAATGCAGGGTTTTAATAAGGCGAAGCAATGAAGTTATTCCCGAGATTTTGGGGGCGACCGAGTATTTCGACGACAGTAAAGAAATCGAAGTTCCGACCGTTTGTCCGTATTGCGGCGAGCCGTTAAAGGAGATCGGAGCAAACATCTTTTGCGTGAATGAAAATTGTAAACCGAGGGTTGTCGCGTCTTTTGCCAACTTCGCAAGCAAAGAAGGTATGAATATAGACGGCTTCTCTGAAATGACCGCATCTCTTTTGTACGACGCGTTCGGTTTCCGCAAATTCAGCGAACTTTATACGCTTACCGAAATGCTTCTTTTAACGCTCGAAGGTTTTCAGCTTAAAAAAGCGGCGAACCTTATTGACGCTATTGAGAAATCGAAAAAAGTTCCGCTCGGAAATTTTCTTTACGCTCTCGGAATTAACGGCATAGGTAAAAAAACGGCTAAGGATTTAGCAAAGAAATATCGTTCGGTAGAAGCCGTCTCGTCCGCTTCGCAGGAAGAGTTGCTTCAAATGGAGGAGATAGGCGGAGTCCTTGCCGAAAACATTCATTCGTTCTTTGCGGACGAAAAAAACCAAAACGAAATAGCCGCTCTTTTCGCCGCGGGCGTAAATCCTTATTTCGAGGACGAAACGAAAGGCGACTTATTTAAAGGCGAAAAGGTCGTTTTAACGGGCACTTTAACGGACTTTAAAAGAAGCGACGCGCAAAAAATCGTCGAAAATTACGGAGGGGAATGCATGTCTTCCGTTTCGAAAGCCACCACGCTTGTAATAGCGGGCGAAAACGCGGGCAGTAAGCTCGATAAAGCTCGTTCTCTCGGAATAAAAATTATTTCTGAAGAAGAATTCAAAGAAATGCTGTCAAAAGGCTGAAAAACAAACAAATACCCCCGGAAATTCGTTTTTATCGCAATCCGATATAATAGTTTCCGTTAAATTTAATAAAATTACTTGTTTTTTCGTTTGCGATGTGATATTATATTATGCGGTGCAAGTCGTGATAAGATAAAAAACAAATCACGACGGCATAGTATTTTTAACGAGGAACAATTTATGTACAGCATGACCGGCTACGGAAAAGCCGAGTATAGCGAAAACGGCCTCGAGATAATCGTCGAAATGAAGTCGGTAAACAACAGATTTCTCGATTTCAACGGAAAGTATCCGCGGGCGTTCGTTTCTTTCGAAGACGCCATAAGGAAGACCGTTCAGTCGAAGCTCGCGAGGGGCAGAGTGGATATGTTCGTCACTCTTAACGACAATCGTGAAAGAGCGGTTTCTCTGTCTGTGGACGAAGCTCTCGCAAAGGCTTACGTAAAAGCCGCCGAGAAAATTTTCCTCGAAACGGGAGTGGAGAACGACCTTACGGCATCCGTTCTTATGAGAATGCCGAACGTCGTTTCGGAAGACGCGGAAAAGAACGAGGAAGATTTAAAAGATTTGGTTTTAAAGCTCGTTTCCGAGGCTTGCGACAATCTCAATCAAATGCGTAAAACAGAGGGCGAAAAGCTCGAAGCGGAGATATTATCACATCTTTCGATAATCGAAAAGACGGTGGATAAGATTAAGGCGCGCGCGCCCGAAATCAAAAACGAGTACAGAGAAAAGCTCAAAGCTCGCATCGAGGAGTTCCTCGAAGACGTCAAATACGACGAAACCCGCCTTTTGAATGAAGTCGCCTTCTTTGCGGACAAGAGCAATATAGACGAGGAAATAGCAAGGTTGTATTCGCATATATCGCAGTTTAAGAAGATATGCGAGGGCGAGTTAGCAGGCAGAAAACTCGATTTTTTGGTTCAGGAATTTAACAGAGAGGCGAACACCATTTGTTCGAAAGCCAACGACGCCGAACTTACAAGCTACGCGCTCGAGCTTAAATGCGAAATCGAAAAAATCAGAGAGCAAATACAAAATCTCGAATAAATAGGAGGATACAGATATGATTCAAGTTCCACCGGTAGATAAATTGGTAGAAAAAACAGGTTCGCGCTATGCGCTTTGCATAGTTGTCGCGAAAAGAGCAAGACAGCTCATCGACGACGCGCACAACAGAGGGTTGACCGAAATTCCCGGTCCCTACAAACCCATAACCGCCGCCGCATACGAAGTGCTTGAAGGCAGAGTAAGCGTAGCGAAGTATTGATTTAAACAAATAATTCGGATTAGCCGTAAGGGGACTGGAAAAACCTCTTTCGGCTGTCTTTTTATTAAACGGTTTTGTCGCGGACGCGCATTGCGATCCGCGAAGGGCGATATACAGAATGTTCGCAGAAGTTATTATCGACGTTGCAGCAAGCGAGGTCGACCGTATTTTCGAATATAAGACGATAGAGGACGTTTACGAAGGAAGCAGAGTAATCGTCCCTTTCGGCGTAAAAAAATACGAGGGCATCGTAATGCGGGTAAAAGACGATTGCACGTTCGATAAAGACAAAGTAAAAAGCATTATTTCTGTGCTCGAAGATACGCCCGCGCTTACTAAAGAGAGCTTAAATCTCGTAAGATACATTTGCAAAAGGTACAGGGTTTCAACCGCGCTCGCGTTGAGGTTGTTTTTGCCGTCCGAAATGAGAAGAGGGAAGGTAAAACCTAAAACTCAGACCTTTTATTCGATAAATCCCGCGTATTCCGTTACGGAAATAAAGGCGAAACTCTCCTCGAGGGCGACGTCGCAGCTCGCGATAATAGATTTTTTAAGCGGTTCCGCAGCAGAAAAGCTGAACGAGGACGGAAAATGTCTTTCTTCCGTGCTCAGGGAAAAGTATTCGGACAGCGCGGTAAAATCTCTGCTTGCCGCAGGTTATCTTATTTCGACGGAGGAGAGAAAGCACAGAAACCCGTACGAAACGCTGACGGTGAAAGATAAGCACATAACCCTTTTGCCACAGCAGGAAAAAGCCGTAGAAAGCGTGGAAACGACGGACAAAACGGTAAGCCTTCTTTACGGAGTGACGGGGAGCGGCAAAACGGAAGTATATCTCAGCCTGATAAAAAACGCGGTAGAATGCGGAAAAACGGCTATAATGCTCGTACCCGAAATCTCTCTTACGCCGCAGATGTTATCTCAGCTTCGCGCGCGTTTCGGAGACAGCGCGGCGATACTTCACAGCGGACTTTCGGAGGGCGAAAGGTTCGATGAATGGTGGCGGTTGCGCTCGGGGCAGGCGAGGATAGCCATAGGCGCAAGAAGCGCGATATTCGCCCCCGTCGAGAACTTAGGCATTGTCATAATCGACGAAGAACACGACGGAAGCTATTCGAGCGACACGAGTCCGCGTTACAATACGATAGAAATAGCACGGCAAAGATGTTCTTTTAACGTAGGTTGCAAACTCGTTCTCGGCAGCGCGACTCCTTCGATAGAAAGCTATTCGAAAGCCGTTTCGGGCGAATACAATCTTATAAAAATGCCCGAAAGGATCAACAAAAAACCTCTTCCCGAAATGATTATAGCCGATATGAGAAAAGAGATAAGGAGAGGTAATTCGTCGCCGTTTTCGGCTGTTCTTCGCGGAGAAATAGAAGAATGTCTTAAAAACGGCAATCAGGCGATAATCTTTCTTAACAGAAGAGGTTATTCGCAGAAGGTCATCTGTCAGGAATGCGGATACGTGGCAAAGTGCGAGGCGTGCGATGTTTCTCTTACGTATCATAAGGATACGGACGTTTTAAAATGTCATTACTGTAACGCTACGTACAAAATGTTGTCCGCTTGCCCCGAATGCGGCAGCACTAACATACGTTACGGCGGTACGGGGACGGAAAAAGTAGTTGCGGAGCTTAAAAAACTCTATCCGGACGCGCGCATTCTCAGAATGGATAACGATACGACGAGAAGCAAAGAAGGGCATTATAAAATAATCAAAGCGTTTGCGGATAAAACGGCGGATATTCTCGTGGGCACGCAGATGATCGCGAAAGGTCACGATTTTCCGCTCGTAACACTTGTAGGAATTCTTGACGCGGATATGTCGCTGTACTTTTCGGATTACAGAAGCAGAGAACGAACTTTTCAGCTTTTAACCCAGGTCGCAGGCAGAAGCGGCAGAGCGGATAAAAAAGGAAAAGTCGTTCTGCAGACGTTCGATCCGGATAACCCCGTGCTCGGATATTCTGTCAGATACGATTACGAGGGCTTTACGGAATCCGAGCAAAGACTTCGCAAGGCGACCGGATTTCCGCCTTATGCGGATATTTTAAGAGTAATGGTGATTTCCGAGGACGACGCAAAGGCAATAGATACGCTTAAAGGCGTTTACGAAGCTTTGCTAAACGTAAAACAAAATAGTTTGGACGATTTTATTTTCTTCAATAAAATGAAAAGCCCTGTTAAAAGAATGCAGAATAAGTTCCGTTATCAGGTTTTAATGCGTATAAAAGCGGGTAATCCCGGGTTAAAAGAAAAAATATACGATACCGCGCTTCCGTTCAAAACGAGAAGCGTAAACGTTTACGTGGAAGAAAACCCCAACAATCTCACTTAAAAGAGGAAAGGAAATGGCAATCAGAAATATCATACAAATAGGCGACGAAACTTTAAGAAAAAAGAGCTTCGAGGTAACTTCGTTCGACGAAAAACTCGCTACTCTTTTGGACGATATGAGAGATACTCTCACAAAAGCACGCGGCGCGGGGCTTGCGGCTCCGCAAGTCGGAATTTTGCGCAGAGTTTTTATAGTTGACGTGGAAGAAGGATACTTCGAATTCGTTAACCCGGTAATCGTATCCCGTTCGGGCAAGCAAATAGGTCAGGAAGGCTGTCTTTCCGTAAAAGGCAAATGGGGAACGGTCGAAAGACCTAATAAGGTCGTAATAAAGGCGCAGGACAGGCACGGGAATAAATTTCAGCTTACGGCAAAAGAATTCTTCGCACGCGCGGTGTGCCACGAATACGATCATCTTGACGGAATTCTGTACGTTGATATAGCAACGGAAATAGAAAACGAAGCGAACGACTAAACATCTTTTGAGGGACTAAATGAAAGTAGTATTTTTAGGTACGCCCGATTTTGCGGTCGGCGCGCTGGACAAAATAAACGAAGTATACGACGTGGTAGCCGTTGTAACTCAGCCGGATAAACCTAAGGGGAGAAGCGGTAAACCGACGTTTTCCGCCGTTAAAGAAGAAGCGTTAAAGCTTAATATCCCCGTTTATCAATTCGTAAAAATAAGAAAGGAAGGGGTAGAGCCGTTAAAAGCTTTGAATGCGGACGTTTTCGTTACGTGCGCTTACGGGCAGATTTTATCTCAGGAAATAATAGATATTCCTAAGTACGGAATTATCAATATACACGCTTCGCTTTTGCCGAAATACAGGGGAGCCGCGCCCATTCAGTGGTCGATAATAAACGGCGACGAATATACCGGCGTAACCATAATGCGCACTGATGCAGGCGTGGATACCGGGGATATTCTTCTTTCCGAAAAGATAAAAATCGGTGAAAGGGAAACCGCGGGCGAGCTTTTCGACAGATTGTCTTCGCTCGGCGCGGAGCTTATCGTAAAGGCTTTAAAACTGATAGAAAGCGGCTGCGCGGTATTCGTAAAGCAAGACGAGGCTCTCGCCACGCACGTAAGAATGCTCACGAAAGAAGACGGGTTAATCGATTGGTCAAAATCTCCCAAACAGATATTCGACCTTGTAAGAGGAACCACACCGTGGCCGGGGGCGTATACTTATTATAATGGAAAAATTCTTAAAATTCACGCTGTCGAAATTTCCCAAAGCGGAGAAGTAGGACAAGCCGGAGAAGTTCTTTCGTCGGATAAAAAAGACGGTATTGTCGTTTCCGCGGGCGGCGGAGCAGTACGTATTACCGAGTTGCAGATAGAAGGAGCGAAGAGAATGAGCGCTCATGATTTTTTGCTCGGCAGAACTCTCGAAAAGGGCGCAATACTCGGAAAAACGGAAGCCGATACGGCGGAAAACGATAAATAAAACGTTCGGAGAAAAACGGTGGTAAACGCATTTTACGATTCGTATTGCATATTGAATAAAGTTTACAGCGAGGGCGCGTACGTTAAGCAGGCGATGGCTTCCACTCCGATAGAGGAGAAGAATCGCGCGCAGATAACCAAAATCTGCTACGGCGTTCTCGATAAAGATATTTTTCTTTCGGACAGAATAAAAAGGTTGTGCGATAAAAATCCTAAGCTTGTAGTGAGAACGGTGCTTAAAATCGCTATTTATAACATAGAATTCTTAAAAAAGCCGCCTTACGCCGTTACGGACAGCGCCGTAGAGCTTTTAAACAAACTCGGCAAAAAGGGCGTTTCGGGCTTTGTAAACGCCGTTTTAAGAAAATATGTGAAAACGACTTTCCCTGATTTCGGAAACGATTTGCACGGATTATCGCTTAAATACGACTATCCCGAGTTTGCCGTAAAAAAAATAGTCGATTTTTACGGCAAAGAAAGGGCGGAAAAGATAATGGGCAGCTCTTCCGAGCTTACCGGAATTCGCTTTAAAAGAGGTTTTGACGGAGAGGAATATTTAAATAATCTTAACGTGAATTACCTGAAAACGCCTTTCGAAAACTTCTTTTTAGCTGAAAAATTTTCAAGGAACTCCGATTTCGACAACGGAACGTATACTTTTCAGTCTATAGGTTCTGTTGCCGTCGTATATGAGCTTTTAAACGCTTTTGACAAGGATAAATTTACAGCCGAAGTCTTGGACGCGTGTGCCGCTCCGGGCGGAAAATCCGTTCTTTTATCAGAGTTTTTCGGCAAGGTTTATGCGGAAGAGATTCATTCGCACAGAGTTGAGCTTATAAGACAGTACGCTAAGAGAATGGGCTCGGATAACGTGGAAGAAGAGGAGGGCGACGCATGCGTTTTGAATCCGTCTTTCGTCGGTCGTTTTTCCGCCGTGCTTTGCGACGTCCCGTGTAGCGGTTACGGCGTTCTTAAGTCGAACCCGGACATAAAGCTCCACAGAAACGAAGAGAATATAGAGGAATTGACGGGTATTCAGCTCGGCATACTGAATAATTGTTCGAAATACGTTTCTTCCGGCGGAATTATGGTTTATTCCACTTGCTCGATATTCCGCGAGGAAAACGACGGCGCGGTAGTCAATTTCTTAAAAGGAAATAAAGATTTTTGCCTTGTCGAAACGAAACCGCTTATACCGCATTTAAAAACCGAATACGGCGTGCAGTTTTTGCCGGACGAATGCTTCGGCGCGGGCTTTTACGCAGCCGTTCTCAAAAAGATAAAATGAAAAAGATTTTACAGGATTTATCCTTAGAAGAACTTAAAATTCTTACGGAAAGCTACGGCGAAAAGCCATATAGGGCAAAGCAGATCCGTTCGGCTCTCCACTCGGGGCGTAAAATATCGGAAATTACAGATATATCCAAGGATTTTCGTGCAAAACTTCTCGAAGAATATGAAGACGAACCGGTAAGAATAATAAAGAAACTCGTATCTTCGGACGGAACTGAAAAGTTTCTTTTGGAGCTTTCGGACGGAAACGTAATCGAAAGCGTTTTAATGAAGTACAAATACGGCAACACGCAGTGCATTTCTACGCAGGTAGGTTGCCGAATGAATTGCGCGTTTTGCGCTTCGGGACTGAACGGACTCGCCAGAAATCTGTCTTCGGGCGAAATCGCTTCGGAAATCTTCGCCGTAAACAGAGAGGCGGGCGGCAACCTCGAAAACAGAAAGGTTACGAACGTGGTGCTTATGGGAAGCGGAGAACCTCTCGATAATTACGCAAACGTAGTGAAGTTTCTCCGCGAAATCACTGCCGATGGCGGCATAAACATAAGCCAAAGGAATATTTCTCTGTCTACCAGCGGTCTTGTGCCCGAAATGTATAAATTCGCGGACGAAAAAATGGGAGTAAATCTCTCTGTATCGCTTCATAACCCGTTTGACGAGAAGAGAAGAAGAATTATGCCCGTGGCAAAGAAGTATTCGGTGAAAGATATACTCGGCGCGTGCTCGTATTATTTCGAAAAAACGGGCAGACGGTATATTTTCGAGTATTCGCTTATAAAAGGCGAAAACGACACGAAAGAATGTGCAGACGAGCTTATAAGGCTTCTTTCGGGCAGACCTTGCCACGTTAATCTCATCAGGCTTAACGAGGTAAAAGAGAGGAACCTTCTCGCTACAGACGACAAATACGCTTATTCTTTCCTCGGACTTTTGGAAAAAGGCGGGCTTTCGGCTTCGCTGAGGCGCAGAATCGGCACGGATATAGACGGCGCGTGCGGTCAGCTGAGAAACAGATATATAAAAGAAAAATCCACCGTCGGAGAAACAAACGAATGAAAGGTCAGATAATAAAAATTCGTTCGGGAAAGTACTTCGTAAAGAGCGAATCTCGCGAATTCGTTTGCAGTGCGAGAGGGGGATTGAGAATTAAAACGGACGGCATCGTTACCGGCGACTTTGTCGAATTTAACGAAAAAACGCTGACGGTAGACAAAATTCTCCCTCGAAAAAATCTCTTTTACAGACCGAGCGTAGCGAATATAGACGCCGTAAACGTTGTCGTCGCATGTCCGCCGCCTCCCGATTTTTTATTGCTCGACAAGTTAATCGTATCCCTTTGCGCGGAGAACGTCGAAGTTTTCATAAGCGTTAACAAAACGGATATAGATAGGGACACATTCGACCGTATAAAAAAGAATTACGGCGAAGCTGGATTCCCCGTTTTTTCGGTCAGCGCGAAGACGGGAGACGGTCTTAACGAGTTGAAAGAAGCTTTTAAAGGCAACCTCGTGGCGTTTGCCGGGCAGAGCGCGGTCGGAAAATCTTCGCTGTTAAACGCTCTTTTCGGACTTGAACTGAAAACGGGAGACGTGAGCGAAAAAACGCTTCGAGGAAAACATACCACGACCGCAGCCGAAATTTTCGATTTCGACGACGTGAGAATAGTAGATACTCCGGGGTTCAGCGCGATAACGCCGGATTTGCTTCCCGAAGAGCTCGGGCTTTTCTATCCCGAATACTTCGAGAGACTTAAAGACTGTAAATATCGCGGTTGCACGCATACGGGCGAACCCGGTTGCGCGGTAGAAAAAGCCGTAAAAAACGGAGAACTGTGCGAGGACAGATATATTCGCTACAAGACCGTTTTCAACGAATTAAAGGAAATTCAATCAAAAAAATATTAAATAACGGAGAATTTACAATGAACAACGAAAAAATTCTGATAGCGCCGTCCATTC
Organism: Christensenellaceae bacterium; assembly: GCA_022768945.1. Classification (GTDB taxonomy): domain Bacteria; phylum Bacillota; class Clostridia; order Christensenellales; family Borkfalkiaceae; genus RGIG3732. Next base: position 40,922 of record JALEKY010000054.1, read on the forward strand.
TTTCCGCCGATTTTTCGATAATGGGCGAGGAAGTTAAGAACCTTGAAAAAAACGGCGCGGACGTAATTCACGTAGACGTAATGGACGGAGTGTTCGTTTCCAACATAACTTTCGGAATGAAGATGGTTAAAGATATAAGAAAGCTCACTACGCTTCCTCTCGATTGTCACCTTATGATAGTGGAACCGTGGAAATACGTGGAAAAATTCGCGGAAAGCGGAGCCGACTATATTACAGTTCATTATGAAGCCTGCAAGGAAAGACTTGAGGAAACGCTCAATCTTATAAAAAAATGCGGCGTTAAATGCGGTTGCGTTATAAATCCCGATACCCCGGTAGAAAAAATTGAAAACGTAATAGAAATGTGCGATATGGTTCTCGTAATGAGCGTTTTTCCCGGAAAAGGCGGTCAGAAGTTTATACCCGAAGTTCTGCCTAAAGTCGAAAAAATCCGCAAAATCATCGAAAAAAGCGGCAAGGATATTCTTCTCGAAATCGACGGCGGCGTAAACAAAGAAAACGTAGGTATTATTAAAAAAAGCGGCGCAAACGTTCTCGTTGCCGGCAACACGGTATTTTCCGCGCCGGACAGAAAAGAAGTAATGGAAGCGCTCAGAACGCTATAAAATCGTTTATAACGTATGATTGGAATAATTCTTTTAAACGGAGAGCCGTATAAAGGAAAAATCGACGTAAGCGGTAAATTCGTTGTCGCGTGCGACGGCGGATACGCTTACGCCGAAAAAAACGGCATTAAGTGCAATCTGATACTCGGGGATTTCGATTCTCTCGGTTACAAACCCGAGGGTGCGGAAGTTTTTCCCGTGGAAAAAGACTATACGGACGGAGAACTTGCCCTTATAGAGCTTAAAAAGAGGGGAATAACAGATATAGAAATTTATTGCGGAGCCGGAAAACGCGACGATCATTATTTCGGAAACATCGGGTTGCTCGTAAAAGGAGATAAACTCGGTTTAAACGTAAAATTCGTAACCGATTACACGGAATTCGTTTTAAAAACAGGGAAAGTCGTTTTTTCGGGCAGAATAAGAGATACTGTATCGGTGATTCCCGTCACCGAGAAAATCCGTATTTCGGAAAGCTACGGATTAAAATACCCTGCCGCCGGACTGGATATTTCCTTAGGAGACAGCACAGGTTTATCTAACGTTATATTAAAAGAAAACGCGTATATCGAAATAACCGAAGGAAAAGCCTTGATTTTTTCGGTAAAAAAAGTGGATTAAAAAAAGACATAGCCGTTGTCGGGGAGACTATCGTTCGTCCGTGTTTCTTTATAAGTTGTTTTTTTAAACAAACCGTAGGTGCGAGCATTGCTCGTCCGATTTAATATAAAATCCGCTTTAATATAAAAATATAAGCTCTGATAAATTCCGTCGGGGCTTTTTAAACACGAAAAAAGAGGAGTAAGCAATTACTTACTCCCTTAAATCTACTTTATAAGGAAACAATTAAGCTCTGTTAACCTTGTCGCTCTTCAAGCAACGAGCGCAAACGTATTCGGCGGAAACCGATCCGTTCTCATTTACGACTTTGACCTTCTGAACGTTCGCATTGTAGGAACGAGGGGTCTTACGGTTACTGTGGCTTACCTTGTTACCGGATAATTTACCTTTACCGCAAACACTGCATACTCTGGACATATTTAACACCTCCACGGGACTATTCTAAAAAATAAGCATAAATAATATAACACTTCTAAAAAAAAATTGCAACAAAAATAACCCCGTTTTAAAAAGAATTATTGTTTTAATAAGGATTTTCTCGTTTAATTTCCTTTTTGCTTTTTAGAAAAAGCGGAAAAAGAGAGGAAAAAGGTAAACGGAATTCCTATGCGTCGATAGTGGAAAGAGATTTTTATCGAAAAACGAGAAGGAAGATGAGCAGCCGAACGGTCGTTTTTTGCTTAAAATTGTTAAATCTTTTCAGAATTGTGTGATAGAGTTGTTATAAAGGCGCTATCAAAGGCAAAAAATATACATACGATAAAAAATCGTTTGCAAAAAAAAGCGTAATGATGTAAAATAAAAAAAGAAATTCATCAGAGGGAAAGAGTATGTCTGTAAACACGAACAACATATACGGAAGAATATCTATTTCGGACAAAGCCATATCGAAGGTTGCTCTTAAAGCGGCACTCGACTGTTACGGCATTGTCGATACGGTTTCAAATAAGTTTTCCGATACCCTTTCCGAATTTCTGAAGCTTGACAAAGCCAAAGGGGTGAGCGTATCAACCCAGGAGGATCGAATTTACATCGATTTGTTCGTCGTTGTAAAATTCGGGGTATCCATTTCGGCTGTCGCGGATTCTTTGAAACAAACGGTAAAATATGCCGTCGAAGATTTCACGGGAATGATTGTTAACGAAGTAAACGTAAATATCGTGGGCGTCAGGCTTTAATTTTTGCTACCTCGGAGGACTTTTTTTTAATGTTGAAAACCATAAACGGCGCAATGTTCGTCAATATGATGCACAGCGCTGCGAAGAATTTGGAAATTAACAGATCGAAAATAGACGCGTTGAACGTTTTTCCGGTGCCGGACGGCGATACCGGAACGAATATGTCACTTACTTTTCAGTCCGCGATAAAGGAACTCGGTCAATGCGTGAATAATAATCTCGGAGATTTATCTTCGGCTGTTTCAAAAGGCGCGCTCAAAGGAGCGAGGGGAAATTCCGGCGTAATACTTTCGCAGATACTCAAAGGATTGTGTTCCGTTTGCAAAAACGTTGCCGAAATAGACACCAGAACTTTTGCAAAAGCTTTGAAAAGTGCGACGGATACGGCGTACAAGGCTGTTTCCAAGCCGAAAGAAGGCACAATTCTTACCGTTTGCCGCGCTATATCCGACAGCGCAGCAAAATGCAGAAAAAGAGAATTCGAAGAATTTTTCGAAGATTTCCTTGCCGCAGGTCAGGAATCGTTGGATAAGACTCCCGAACTTCTTCCCGTGTTAAAAAAAGCGGGCGTTGTGGACGCCGGCGGTATGGGGCTTTTAACCGTTTATCGCGGAATGTTAAAGGCTATCAACGGAGAAAAGGTTGAGGCAATTTCCGTGGAAGTTCCCGTTACGGCAGTTAAAAACGACGAAATCCCCGCTGAACACGCCGAACTTTTTCAGCTCGGCAGAATAGAATTCGCTTATTGTACGGAATTTTTCGTTATCAACTTAAAGAAAAAGACGACGCTCGCGGATATAGACAAGTTAAAAGAGTATCTTATGGGGATAGGCGACAGCGTTATCTGCATAGGCGACCTCGAATTTATAAAAGTTCACGTTCATACGAACAATCCGGGGCAGGCGCTTTCGAAAGCTTTGCAACTCGGAGAACTCGACAAAGTAAAAATAGAAAACATGCTCGAACAAAACCGTGCGCTTCTTAAAAAGTACGAGGCGGAAAAGAAAGAGATGGGCATGCTTGCCATCTGTTCGGGCGACGGTTTATCCGCTATATTCAAGGATTTACAGGTAGACAGAGTTATAGAGGGCGGTCAGACGATGAACCCCAGTGCGAGCGACATTGCCGACGCGGTTATGAAGGTGAATGCCGATAACGTATTTGTCTTTCCGAACAACAAAAACATTATTCTGGCTGCAGAACAGGCGAAAGAGCTTGTTAAAAACAAAAAAATGTACGTTATCCCCACAAAGAGCGTGCCACAGGGCTTCTCCGCCGCACTTGCGTTCGATCCCGAAGCAAAGCCGGACGAAAACCTCGTGAACATGCTTCACTCGCTTGATAACGTTACGGTAGGTCAGGTTACTTACGCGGTAAGAACGACTAAAATCGACAGATTCTCCTTAAAAGAAGGAGATATAATAGGTCTTGACAATAAAAAAATCCTCGCAAAAGGTAAAGAAATCGAGGACGTTGCCGTGAAACTCGTAGATACGATAAAGGATAAGAGTCACGAGATGATTAACCTTTATTACGGCAGCGATATAAGCGAGGAAGACGCCGAAAGACTTAAATGCAGACTGCAGGAGATTTATCCCGACTGCGAAATAGAGAGTTATTACGGCGGACAACCGATTTATTACTACATCATTTCGCTCGAATAGTTGTATAAAATAATTACGAAAATTTGCGGAGAGTTCCGCCTTACATCAAGGGAAAACGGTCGGTTTTCCCTTTTTTAAACCGAGAAAGTATGAATTTGAACGAATTGCGCGGCATGACCGACAAAAAAATTAAAGAACTTCAAAAAAACGGTATTTTCACCGCGGAAGATCTTGTTCGTTGTTTTCCGCGCGATTATCTCGATTTAACCAAACAAACGCCGCTTAGCGAATGTTATCATAACGACGTGGTGTTGACTTCCGCAAAGGTTACGGGTATTCCGCAGTCGAGCTATTACGGTAAAAGGAATAAATACGTAAAAGTATACATCGAGCAGGACGGGGCGATTTACACCGCAGTATGGTTTAATAATCCGTACGTCGAAAACGGACTCAAAAGCGGAGAAGAATACTTTTTTTACGGCAGAGTTCAGAATAAATACGGTCAATGCAGTCTTGTAAACCCTTCCTACGAGCTTGTGGATAAGAATTACAGGTTAAAAGGAATTGTGCCTGTTTATTCGGTAAAAGGCGGCATTACACAACGTTCGATTCGCGCTTCTGTTGCGCTTGCTCTTAAAAAAGTAGTAATAAAATCGATGATTCCCGAATATTTTATAAGAATGTATGGTCTTATGCCGCTCGAACGCGCATATTATCAGGTACATTTTCCTACGTGTCTTCAGGAAGCTGCAATCGCTTCTGAGAGGATAGCGATAGAAGAATATTTTCTTCTTGTTTCGGCTTTCAAGTATATAAAAGGGGATCGCGGGCAGGTAAGAATAAACAAATATAGCTGCAAACCCACCGAAATAGGGGATTTTTCCAAACGTTTCGGGTTTGATTTCACCGAAGGACAAAAGAAAGCGGTAAACGAGATTTATTCCGATATGAACTCGCCCGTCGTGATGAACAGGCTTTTGCAGGGCGACGTAGGCAGCGGCAAAACTGCAGTCGCGCTGTGTTCGATTTATATTGCCGTAAAATCCGGGTATCAGGCGGCGATGCTCGCGCCTACCGAGGTTTTAGCCGAGCAGAACTATAAAATTTTAAAGAGAATTTTTCCCGAATACAACGTCGCGCTTCTTACAGGCTCTCTGACAGCGAGGGAAAAGCGGGAAATTAAGGGAAAAATCGCTTCCGGCGAAATAAGCATAGTCGCCGGGACGCACGCGGTTATAACGGACGACGCGATATTTCGCAATCTAAGCCTTTGCGTGTGCGACGAGCAGCATCGCTTCGGAGTCGCACAGAGAAACGCGCTCGTAGAAAAAGGGGTAACTCCGGACGTTCTCGTAATGTCCGCAACGCCTATTCCGAGAACGCTCTCTTTGATTTTTTACGGCGACCTCGACATATCGTCGATTACGGATAAACCCAAGGCGAGAGTAGAGATTTCTACCGGTATAGTGCCCGAAAGGAAATATAACGATATGCTTCGTTTTATTGACAACGAGTGCTCGCTCGGGCATAGGGCGTATTTTATTTGCCCGCTTATCGAAGGTGACGAAGAAGGTTCTCTTATGAGCGCGAAAGAGCTTTACGACGAGCTTAAAGAAAAGTTGCCTTCAAGAAAAATCGCATTGCTTCACGGGAAAATTAAGGATAAAGAAAAACGAATTATAATGCAGGAATTTAAAGACGGAACAATCGAAATTCTTGTTTCCACCACGGTAATAGAAGTGGGGATAGACGTTCCCGAAGCTTCTGTTATGTCAATATATAATGCTGAGCGTTTCGGCTTGTCTCAGCTTCACCAACTAAGGGGAAGAGTCGGTCGTTCGGATATAAAGAGTTATTGCTTTTTATTGACATCTACCGATAATCCGAAATCGATTGAAAGGCTGAAAATTCTCCGCGATAATTCCGACGGCTTTAAAATTTCGGAGTACGATTACGACCTAAGGGGAAGCGGAGATTTCTTCGGCGTAAGACAAAGCGGCAGGTTTTTGGGTGATTTGGGAAACCTGAAATACCCGTCGAGCGCGATTTTTCTTGCTAAGAAAATAAGCGACGGGACTTTTTCTTCAGGTTCGAACACTGACGAACTGAAAACAATCGCGCTGCAGAAATACGAAAAACTTAAGGATGTTACGCTTAATTAAGCGAACTGAAACGGTAGAGTTATTAAAATTTTAGTAAAAAACGGAAAAAATTAAAAAACACATATAAAATTGCTTGCAAAAAAACTTAGGATTTGGTATAGTATATAAGCATTCCGTTGTGGGAGCATAGCTCAGTTGGGAGAGCATCTGCCTTACAAGCAGGGGGTCATAGGTTCGAGCCCTATTGTTCCCACCACAAAGGAGCAAAATCTGCTTCGCCTTTTTTCGGCAGAATTTCACGAAGTTGTGCCGAAGCCTCGAAAGGGGTTGCTCTTAAGGGAAAAAGAGCAAAACATTTATGCGGGAATGGCTCAGTGGTAGAGCGTTGCCTTGCCAAGGCAAATGTCGCGAGTTCGAATCTCGTTTCCCGCTCCATTACAAAATTGCGTATGCCGAATAACGGCGCCATAGCCAAGCGGTAAGGCACAGCTCTGCAAAAGCTCTATTCCCCGGTTCAAATCCGGGTGGCGCCTCCATTATTCTTTATATAACGCCGCTGTGGCGGAACAGGCAGACGCAAGGGACTTAAAATCCCTCGATGTAACAGTCGTATCGGTTCAAGTCCGATCAGCGGCACCAAAGAATAATAAAACGAACCTTGATGAAAATTCAAAGTTCGTTTTGTTTTTTACAAGAGATTATTTCGGACTAAAAATCAAACTATAAATACATCACAACCTTTAACCGAGTGTTCTAAACGCTCGGTTTTTCTATGTCTTTTGCCGTCCGTCTTCTTCGTCGAACGACGAAATTTTCGCCTTTCGTCTGCGTTTGTAGCACAGTGAAAAGCGAAAGTCAACGGCAAAAATTTTTATCGAAGACTTTGAAATTGCCGACGACTACATAAAACTTTTTGCTGTTCGTTGACTTTCGTCTAACCAACTATAATGTAAAAACTGTCTATCTTTTTCCGGTGCTACCCCCGTTTTCGCCGAAAGGCGAAATAAATCGGAGGTAAAATATAATGAAAGAAGTAAACAAAGGCATTTTGGATAACGATATGGTTATCTCGGCAGAAAACGTACAGAAAATGGGCGCAGTTATCGCTTTAACCTGTATTAAAACAGTAATTATCCGTTCGGGCAAAGATTTACATTATCTATACAAA
>JALEKY010000073.1 GCA_022768945.1 Christensenellaceae bacterium
TTGAAATTACAAGTAGATATGATAGTATTATTAGTGGATTTGGAAATGGTTTATATAATTATTATGCTGACCAACACTTTTACGATCCCGAGATATGTGGCGATTCCCTATTACATAATCTGCGTGTATTACATGAAAAGATGGTTGCTTATCAAGCTAAAAAATATTCGCCTGTTGCAACAGTAAACAATTCACTCAAACATTCAGAAAGTGATGTCAAAGACAATAAAAAGGTCTTTGTTGTACATGGACATGATAATGAAGCAAAGCAAGAATTATCGTTCTTCAAAAGCGCGGAAGCGACCGAAACTTATGTTACGCTGAATATGGAACGTAAATATAAAAATCTAGTTGCAAGACAAGCACACGTCACGGTTGCAAACAGAGCTTTTTGTTAATTTAAGTGTCTCTTGCATCGGACAGGTATATATTGACAAATCACATATTGTATAGTATAATATTAAAAGTAGCAAAGTCTTTGCTTGCTACATTTCAATTAATAAAAAGTAGCGACTATGTTTGATAAAATATCGAGTAAGAGTCTGAAGCGAGTATTGGTCTTAAAATATATAGTGCAATTATTAGGTGTGCCATTTGTAATGGGAGGGGGGATGTTAATTATTCTTTTTACCATTACCACTTTGAAGGGAGTTGATTATGCGGTTGATAACTTTTTTTATGAATATTTTAAATTGGGTAACTTATATATTCCTTTGTGGCTTTTTACTATTTTATCTTTTGGAGCAGTCGTTATTCCTACAAATATTCTATCGGTATTGCCGTTTTGCAAACTGATTTTAGACTGTATTATGCAAGATAGCGAAATAACAACAGAAATGGAACTGTCAAACGAGTTACCTGCTTATGAATTGCTATCCTTCAGAAACTCCAAAAAATTTTTGTGCGATACTTTTTCACGTAAGAGGAATGTGGAACTGTTTATTTACGATGAAAACAAAACGAAATACCGCATCTTTTGGAATGAAAGCTATGGTAGCTATGAAAAAGCCGAACAAATTATTTGCGATGGAAAAAGGTTAAAGATATCGTATTTTAAACGATCTAAAATTATTTTTCGTTGTGAATTGATAGAGTAAACAAATTATTCGTCGATAAGTGAAGGTGGCGTTCGGGCTGCAAAAATCCGTTCGGGCGGTGACCGCCGTCAAGATTAAAAATGCATTTGCCGGGGGATAATACCGGACGAGCAATGCTCCCCCCTGCGGCGTGGGTGAAATTTTGGTCTTCGCAGCAAAAAAGGACGAGCAATTCTCGTCCCTATAGTGAATTCTTTTTTAGAAACTATGTGATGTTAAAATTTGAACAAGTCAAATTTTAAGTTGCTAAACGCAACTGCCACAATAACTTGTGCATCACAGTTTGAAATAAAGCGAAGTTCCAAACCCTTGCAAGCAAGTTTGTAGCTTCTTGTAAAATAACTTGTCAGAATTTGAATAAATTCAAGCCGATATTCTCGTCGCGGTATCTATCTACGTTTCCGTCCACGAGCGTTATTATCATCTCGCAGGTTGCGCTTATAACGGCTCTGTTTAAGTGCCCGCCGAACACTTCGCCTTTTTCGTTGCCCGCGCTCATATGCACGTGCGTATAAAATTCGCCGTTCATCGTGTTAATAGTGCCGGTAAGGGATACTATTTCGAAGTTGCCTTTAAACTCGTTCGAATAATACTTTTTTTCGTCTACGTTGTAAACGCCTACGGTAAAATCGTCGGTGGCTCCGAGCGCACTTATGCTCGCAAGCTTTATGTTCTCTTTTAAGGCTATAATTTTTATTTGCTCTAAAATTTCTTCGCCTCTGTCCATTCTCGCAACTATCACGTTGCCGAATTTTCTGTAATCCATATAAAAACCTCTTTGTTTTTGTAAGGCAGAGTTTTCTGTTCTGCCGTCGTTTCGCGTTGTATGCTCGTCTTGAATAAAATAAGGAAAATGTCGACTTCCGAATAATTTACGAATGCCGACATTTTTCTTTACGTGGAGCGAAGTCCTCGTTTCGTTAAAATTTATTTGCCGCAGCAGTTTTTGTATTTCTTGCCGCTTCCGCACGGGCAGGGATCGTTTCTGCCTACTTCCGGTTTTTTGGTGATAGGCTGGCGAACGTCCGTGCCTCCCACGGTAACCATATCGTTGGCAACCTGAGTGCGTTCGGTTTCCTTTTCAAGGTGCTGCTTCTGTTCTACGTTGACCTTGATTTTAAGAAGAATGCGGAGAGTGTCGTGACGAATGTTGTAAATCATTTCGTCGAACATTTCCATGCCTTCTTTCTTGTAGGCGTTAATCGGGTTTTCCTGCGCGTAGGAGCGGAGGGAGATGCCTCTTCTCAGCTGGTCCATAGCGTCGATATGGTCAATCCACTTATTGTCTACGTTTTTAAGGAGAACTACGCGCTCTATTTCGTTGAAGTCTACGCCGAGTTCTCTGCATTCGGAAATTTTAGCCTCGTACTGACGGATAACTTCTTCGAGAATTTTGCTCTCGAGGGTTTCGTAGTCCCAATTTTTGGCTTCTTCATCGGTTACGAAGTCGCTGCCTTCTTCAAGACAGTAAATTTCGAGGTTTCTGTTGAGTTTTTCGAGATCCCAAGCTGCAAAGCCTTTCGTAGCGTCGATGGAGTCGTTTATTACTTCGTTAACGAAATCGGGGATAAGGCGGAGAATTTCGTCGTGAATGTTTTCGCCGCGCAGAACCTTCATTCTTTCGTCGTAAATAACCTGACGTTGAGCGTTCATAACGTCGTCGTACTCGATGACGCGCTTTCTTATGCCGAAGTTTTTGCCTTCGATCGTGCGCTGAGCGTTTTCGATGGAACGCGCGAGGCTCTTTGACTGAATGGGGGTGTTTTCGTCGATTTTAAAGAAGCTGTACAGCGACTGAAGTTTTTCGCCGCCGAAACGTTTAACGAGGTCGTCTTCGAGCGAAACGTAGAAGAGGGATTCGCCCGGATCGCCCTGACGTCCGCTACGACCGCGGAGCTGGTTGTCGATACGTCTGGACTCGTGTCTTTCGGTACCTATTATATAAAGACCGCCGAGCGCGATTACTTCCTGTTTTTCCGCGTCGGTCACTTGTTTGTGTTCGGCTAAAAGCTCTTGGTAAAGCTTTCTTACTTCTTTTACTTCGTCCGAAACTTCTTGAACGAAAGACGTAGCCATTTCGATAACGTCGTCCGAAATGCCGCGGTTTCTCAAATCCTGTTTTGCAAGATATTCGGGGTTGCCGCCGAGAAGTATATCGGTACCGCGGCCCGCCATGTTGGTGGCGATTGTAACCGCGCCTTTCTTACCGGCTTGCGCGATGATTTCCGCCTCGCGCTTGTGGTTCTTTGCGTTAAGAATATTGTGCTTTACTCTGCGTTTTATAAGCTTTTTGGAAAGCTCTTCGGACTTTTCTACCGTAACCGTACCGACAAGGATAGGTTGCCCGAGTTCGTGGCGGCGTACGATGTCTTCAACCACCGCGTTTTCCTTGCCTTGTTCGGTGGAAAAAATAACGTCCGGCTCATCCTTTCTTATAACCGGTTTGTTGGTGGGGATTTCGAGAACGTCCAGCCCGTAGATGGTGCGGAATTCTTCTTCTTCGGTTTTTGCCGTACCGGTCATACCGGAGAGCTTCTTGTAAAGTCTGAAGTAGTTCTGGAAGGTAATCGTCGCGTACGTTTTGTTCTCGTTGCGGATTACTACGTTTTCCTTGGCTTCGATTGCCTGGTGCAGACCTTCGGAATACCTTCTGCCTATCATAAGACGACCGGTGAATTCGTCGACTATGATGATTTCGCCGTCCTGCACGATGTAATCGTTATCTCTCTTGAAGATATGGTGAGCCTTGAGCGCCTGCTGAATGTGGTGGTTGAGGTCGGCGTTCGCTATATCGGTGAGGTTTTCTATGCCGAAGAATTTTTCGGCTTTAGCCGCGCCCTGCTCGGTTATCGATACGGATTTTTCCTTTATATCGTAATTGAAGTCTTCTTCGGGAACGAGGGTTTTTACGAATCTGTTAGCCGAAAAATACAGTTCGGAAGACTTGTTGCCTCTGCCGGAAATAATAAGAGGGGTTCTCGCCTCGTCTATCAAAATGGAGTCTACTTCGTCGACTATAGCGAAGTTAAGCTCTCTCTGCATCATATCCTTGATGTTTACTTTGAGATTGTCGCGCAGATAATCGAAGCCGAATTCGTTATTCGTACCGTAGGTGATGTCGCAGTTGTACGCTTCGCGTTTTTCGTCGTCCGTCATTCCGTGAACGACAACGCCGACGGTAAGACCTAAAAAGCGGTGTATTTTTCCCATCCACTCGGCGTCGCGGCGAGCGAGGTAATCGTTGACCGTTACGATGTGAACGCCTTTTCCGCTAAGAGCGTTGAGGTATGCGGGGAGTACCGCCACGAGCGTTTTGCCTTCGCCGGTTTTCATTTCGGCAACTCTGCCCTGATGCAGGCAGATACCGCCGATTATCTGTACTTTATAGTGGCGCATGTTGAGTACGCGTGCCGCGGCTTCTCTCGCCGTAGCGAAAGCGTCGTAAAGAATATCGTCGAGCGTTGCGCCGTTTTTAAGCCTTTCTTTAAGGGCGGGCGTCATAGCTTGCAGTTCGGCGTCCGTCATTGCCTTGTATTTCGGTTCGAGCGCCTCTACTTTTTCAGCCATTGCCGAGATTTTTTTAAGGTTTCTTCTTCCGTCGCTACCGAGAATGTAACTGATTAAACCCATATTGTTTTTTCTCCCTGTAAGTCCGGAACGACGTTTTTTTGAAGAAATTCTCAACCGAAAAACGTTATTCGTTCCAACTTATATATAAATATAGTAATTATTATATATTATTTTTAACTAAATGTAAACTAAAAGAAAACGTTTTAATCTTCGGGTTTTATAAAAAACGATATTTTTTGACGAAAACACGCTTAAAGCGTTTGACAAAATATTTAATCAGTGATAATATTTGCACAATAAAAACATTTAACAATGTTAATTAAATATTGACGACGGCGGATTGTGGGATTCCTTCCGGGAAACGACGACGCTTGCGAACGAAAAAGAAGGTAGAAGATGGACAGGAAAGAACAAATAAAGAATATAATGAACTTAGACTACAAGATAAAGAGGCTGAACGTTTTTTCGCTTCTGGGGCTTGCGCCTCCGTTCGAGATGGGCATACTCACCTGTCTTAAAAACAGCGAAGATTCGCGCGTGTGCGTTTCAGGTATAGCGAGGAGCCTTAACGCTACTTCCCCGAACGTGTCGAGAGTTCTTAAAAGCCTCGAAAAGGAAGGCAAGGTGTACAGAGAAGTGGACGAAAACGACAGGCGGAATACGTTTGTGTATCTTACCGATAAAGGCAAGGAATGCCTGAAACAGACCGGGAGAACGGTCGGAGAGTTTATGTTCGGCGTTCTGGACTGTCTCGGAGACGAAGAACTTTTAAGGTACTCGGAGATTATGAAAAAACTGTATTCGTCGTATGTATCCGAAACGGAAAAAATCAAAAAAGCGAAAAGCAAGGCGAACGATTAAATATCAAAAAAGCCCATTTTTCTCACTTTAAACGGCAAAATAATTATTTTTACAGCAATACAGGAGGTCGAATGTTAAAACTATTAAAGCAGCTTAAAGCGGAAGAATGGTTGCTTATCCTCGTTTTATCGATGTTCGTGGTCGCGCAGGTTTATTTCGATATAGAGCTTGCCGGGTATACGAAAAACATCGTGCAGGAAATGCAGGATATAAATTCCACAACGGAATCCATTCTTACCGTCGGCGGAACAATGCTGTTGTTCGCGCTCGGAAGCGCGATATGCACCGCGATAGTAGGGCTTATCGCTTCTTACGTATCTTCTAAACTTTCTTACAGACTTCGCGATAAATTCTATCGCACCGTTCAAAGCTTTTCGGCGGCGGAAATAGATAAATTTTCCACGGCGGGGCTTATTACTCGTTGCACGAACGATATTCAGCAGGTTCAGAACGCCGTTCTTATGCTTTTGAGAATAGCCGTGTCCGCGCCTGTTACGGCAGTTTGGGCAATAGTCAAAATTCAAAGCACGTCTTTGCCGCTCACGCTCGCGGCGGGCGCGTGGATAGTGCTTATGATTGTTGCCATAATCGTTATTTTTACTATCGTTTTTCCGAAATTCAAAGAACTTCAGACGTTGACGGACAATCTTAACGAGGTGACGAGGGAAAACCTTACCGGGCTTCGCGTGGTAAGGGCTTACAACGCGGAAAAATATCAGGAAAACAAGTTTGATAAAGTCAACTCAAAACTCACCAAAACGAACTTGTTCGCAAGCAGACTTACCGGCTTCATCAACCCTTTGATAATGCTTGTATTCAACGGCATAACGCTTACCATTTATTGGGTGGGCGCGGGGCTTATAAATACGGGCAGCGGCACTTTCGGCTTTGCTGATCTGACGTCTTTCGTAAACCTCGCGATGCAGGTTCTCATGTCGTTTATGATGCTCACGATGCTGTTTATAATGCTGCCGAGAGCTTCCGTTTCGGTAAACAGAATAAACGAGGTTTTATCCACCCCCGTTTCGATAAAGGATAAAGCCGAAACATTGCCGATAATGCGCGAAAAAGAGGGGCAAATCGTTTTCGATAACGTGTCTTTCAAATATCCGGGAGCAGACGGCTACGTTCTTGAAAACATAAATTTCGAGATTGAAAAAGGTCAGACGCTCGCGATAATCGGCGCGACGGGCAGCGGTAAATCCACGCTTATAAACCTTATTCCGAGGTTGTTCGACGCGACGGAGGGAACGGTTTACGTATCCGGCAGAAACGTCAAAGATTTATCTCAGGAAGAGCTTCATTCGGAAATAGGCTACGTGCCGCAGAAGGGCGTTCTTTTCAGCGGAACGATTGCCGAAAATATTTCTTTCGGAGGGAATTCCGATAAGGCTTCGGTCGTTCGCTCTGCCGAAATCGCGTGTGCGGACGGGTTTATAGAGGAAAAGGAAAAAGGTTACGACTCGGATATTTCACAAGGCGGTAAAAACGTTTCGGGCGGGCAAAAGCAAAGACTTTCGATTGCGAGAGCCGTTAACGTGAACCCGCATATACTTATTTTCGACGACAGTTTCTCCGCCCTCGATTACAAGACGGACAGACAGGTTAGAGAAAACCTTAAAAACAGTACTGCCTACGCTACGAAAGTAATCGTCGCGCAGCGTATAGGCACGATTATGGACGCGGACAGAATTCTCGTTCTTTCAAAGGGCAAAATCGTGGGCGACGGAAAGCATTCTGAACTTCTCAGGTCTTGCGACGAATACAGAGAAATAGCCCTTTCTCAATTAACAAAGGAGGAACTTGGATTATGAGAGGACGGGGACCTTCGAACCGCGACTTGCGCGGAAAAGCAGATAACTTCGGCTTGGCGATGAAAAAGCTCATATTGTTTATGAAGCCGTGGTATCCGATAATACTTCTTTCGTTATGCCTTGCGGCTTGCGCGAGCATTTGCAATATCCTCGCGCCGGGCTTTTTGTCCGATTTCACCAACAACATAGCCGTTGCCGCTTTCGGGCAGAAAATAGATATGTCCGCATTGTTAAACACGGGTATAATTCTTATTTGTCTGTACGTCGGCAACGCGTTGCTTAACGCAATTCAAACGTTTATAATGGCGGGCGTAACGCAGAACGTTTCCAAAAAAATGAGAACGAGCATAAGCTACAAGATAAACAAAATACCGCTCGCGTATTTCGATAAAAAGGCGTACGGCGACACCCTTTCCGTAGTTACGAACGACGTAGATACGATAGCTCAGACGCTTGAAAGTTCTGTAGCAACCCTTTTGCAATCGGTGGTGTTGTTCGTAGGCGTGCTTATCGCCATGTTCGTCACAAGATGGGAAATGGCACTTACAGTAGTTCTTACCGTGCCGATCAGCATGGTTATAGTGCTTCTCGTGGTGAGCAAATCTCAGCCGATGTTCGTTAAACAGAGAAGCTGCCTCGGTGAACTCAACGGGCAGATAGAGGAGAACTTCTCCGGACAGAGCATAATCAAAATTTTCAACGCCGAAGATAAAAAACAGAGAGAATTCGACAAGGTAAACACTGAGTTGCTCAAAAACACCTGGACGGCGCAGTTCTTCTCCGGTCTTATGATGCCGGCGATGTCGCTCGTTTCAAACCTCGGTTACGTGGCGGTTTGCGTTGTCGGCGCGCTTTTGTATAAGCAGGATCCCGTCACGATGGCGGGCGTAATCGTTTCGTTCTTCGTATACGTAAGGCTTTTCCAGAACCCGATTAACCAGCTTGCGCAGGCATTCAACCAGCGTCAGTCCACCGCGGCGGCAGCGGAAAGAGTTTTCGCGCTTTTGGAAGAAACCGAGCAATCGGACGAAAGCGACAAACCGAAGAGAATAGAAAAAGTCAAAGGAGAAGTGGAGTTCAGACACGTGAGCTTCGGTTACGA
This sequence comes from Christensenellaceae bacterium, assembly GCA_022768945.1. Classification (GTDB taxonomy): domain Bacteria; phylum Bacillota; class Clostridia; order Christensenellales; family Borkfalkiaceae; genus RGIG3732. Next base: position 8,445 of record JALEKY010000073.1, read on the forward strand.
TCCTGACAGAATTATAATCAAGGACTTCTCCGCCAAAGTCGAGCCGGGTATGAAAGTGGCGATAGTAGGACCTACAGGTGCGGGCAAAACGACTATGGTTAACCTTATAATGCGCTTTTACGAGGTGACGAGCGGCGATATTCTGATAGACGGCGTTTCGGTAAAAGATATGAAACGAGAAGAGGTAAGGGATATGTTCTCGATGGTTCTTCAGGACACATGGCTGTTCGAAGGGACTATACGCGAAAATATCGTTTACTCCAAAGAGGGCGTTACCGAGCAGATGCTCGACGACGTGGCAAAAGCCTCTAACATCGATTATTTCGTCAAGGCTCTCCCCGACGGATACGACACTGTTCTCGGTGAAGAAAGCAACGTTTCCGGAGGTCAGAAACAACTTATAACGATTGCGAGAGCGATGATACAGAATTCGCCTATGATGATACTCGACGAGGCAACTTCGAACGTCGATACCCGAACGGAGGAACTTATTCAGGAAGCCATGGACAGACTGACCGCCGGCAGAACGAGTTTCGTTATCGCGCACAGGCTGTCTACGATCAAAAATGCCGATATGATACTCGTTATGAAAGACGGAAACATAGTGGAGCAAGGCAATCACGAAACGCTTATGGAGAAAAACGGATTCTACGCGTCGCTTTACAACAGTCAGTTCGCGCAAGAGGAGTAAAATAGTTTTTCCCCGATTTTATAACAAGAAAAATCACATGATTTTACGGGCGAGGGCAAATTTTTTGCTCCTGCCTTTTTTTGATTTTTTCCTCGCTTGCGTTGACTTGCGATTTGATTTTTGGTATACTTATAAGCGGTAAAGTTCGATAGAATATTTTTTGGTTTTACATAGGAGATTTTATGGAAAGAGGAGCGGGAATTTTAATGCCGGTTTCGGCGCTTCCGTGCAAATACGGTATAGGCGGTTTCGGCGCGCCGTCGTTCAGGTTTGTTGACTTTTTAAAGAAAAGCGGGCAGAGGTATTGGCAGATTTTGCCGCTCGTGCAGACCGGGTACGGAGATTCTCCCTATCAGACGGTGTGCGATTATTCGCTTAATCCGTACTTTATAGACCTTGAAACGCTGTTTAAAAAGGGGCTTTTGACAAAGAGGGAACTCGAAGCGCAGATAGATAAATCGCCAAAAATAGATTACGGCGTACTGTACGAAAAAAGATATGAAATTTTAAGAAAGGCTTTTAGTCGTTTCGACGTTTCTTCTCCGTCTTTTACAAGGTTTTTGAGGAGGGAAGAAATTAAAAATTATGCCGTTTTTATGGCGATAAAGGGGACTTATAACTGTTCGTTGCAAGATTTTCCGCTTGAGCTGAAAAGGCGAGAGAAAGCGGCTCTCGGAGCGTTCGAAAAGGATAAAAAGGACGAAATTCGTTTTTGGGCGTTCTTGCAGTTCGAGCTTGCCTCAGAGTGGAAAGACGTAAAAAAATATGCGAAAAAGAACGGAATTTCGATTATAGGAGACCTGCCTCTTTACGTAGCCGCGGACAGTGTAGACGTATGGGTAAATCCCTCGCTTTTCGAGGTAAACGAAGACCTTGCTCCCGTTAAAATCGCGGGAGTTCCGCCCGATTACTTCTGCGCGGACGGACAGCTTTGGGGAAACCCCGTTTATAAGTATTCCGAACATGAAAAAGACGACTATCTTTGGTGGAAAAACCGCGTAAAACGCTCGTTAACCGTATATGATTACGTGAGGATAGATCATTTCAGAGGGCTTGACAGGTTCTGGTCGGTGGACGCGGGCGCGCAGAACGCAAGGGGCGGCGAATGGGTAAAAGCCAACGGTTATGAGATTTTAAAAGATTTTATCGGCGGCAACGTAATCGTAGAGGATTTGGGGCTTATAGACGACGGCGTGAGAGAACTTATAGAAAAGCTCGGTTTCCCGAATATGAAGGTGCTCGATTTCGCTTTCGACGGAGACTTCAAAAATCCGTACCTTCCTTGGAACGTGCCCGAAAATTGCGTCTACTATACGGGCACGCACGATAACGATACCGCGCTCGCTTTAATAGAAAACGCGGACGCCGGCAGACTCGAAACGATAAAAAAACAAGTGAAAAACTCGCTCGATTATCTCGAAATTTATAAGGACGCGAACGGAAAATACGCCCTTTGCGAGGAGTTTTGCGATATAGTGTACGCTTCGCGCGCGAACCTTGCCATGGTTCCGATGCACGATTTGCTGCTATTAAATAACGATTACAGAATAAACGAACCGGGCACGGTGAACAACTGGGTTGTAAGATACAGAAGGAGATTGTTTACCGATACTTTGGCGGAGCTTTTAAAACGCAAGGTGAAGAGGTTTGAAAGATAACGCCTTGCCACGCTGTTTTTTTGAAATAAGCGGTCGTGAATACAATCCGCATAAGAATATATAAGAATATTCGACATATTTCGTGAAGAGGCGACTTTTTTAAAAAGCCGCCTCTTTCGCACGTTAAACGGCTTTTTTTGTTGAAAAGTTTTTTGCTTTGCGGAAAAAGAAATATTTACGGTAAAATAAGCATACACTAACGGTATGAATGTACTTTTTATTTCAGACGAAGCCGAGAATATGGAAAACGCGGTTTATCTGTACGGAGGACTTACCGAGTCGCTGTGCGGCCTGCCGTGCAATATAAAGGCGTATAAGCAAACGGACAGAAACGTTATCGAGGTTTCCTCGGACGATTGCTTTTGGAGAATCGTTAAAGAGGAAGCCGCCGACAAGATTGCCGACGTTATCGCCGTGAACTATAAATACGACTTCTTCCGCTCGCTTTGCAAGCCTTACGGGCTTACCGATACGGAAAACAGAATTTTACTCGCCGCCGTGGTTTCCGCCGACATCGACGATGACAGAGAATATATAAAACAATGTATTTCCAAGGAGGACGAGTTCCCCGTGGACGGGCTGTTTAACTTCCGTTTAAAGGCGCTTAAAAGCAAGTGGCGGGATATTTCTTTGTATCTGCCAAAAACTTTCGACGCCGAAAGACTGAAAGATTTTATAGCGTTTATTCTCGAAGAGAAGAAAAACAAGCGGGTGTTCGTTAAGAACGGAAACGTATACGATTGTCATTACAAAAAGCTGAACCGCGCTTTTTTGTCCGGCGAAGACGCGGGCGACGAGAAACTTCTTACAGAAATTTTGCTTTCCGGCGCGGGCGAGGCGGAGCTTCTTTCTCCCGTGCGAGCAGAAGAGGAAGAGTTTTTAACCGAATATTACGGCAATAAAATCATTTTTTCGGACGGGTGTTTTAAAAGCTGAATTTTTTTTCTGAGTACGTGCCGGGGTAGCAACGAAAGAGGAGCGGAAATTTGTTTTCCACTCCTCTTTCGTTGCTTTTATATAGTTTGTGTTATTCAAAAATGAGCCGTTATTGTGTGATTTAGGCTGTTTAAGCGTTTTGCGGGGTAATCGTGCCGTCCGAGCAGATTATGCTCGTTACGGATGAGGAAAGAGATATTTTAAAACTATTCCATGTTTCGATTGTTCCGCCGAAAGTTACGGTCGTTAATTTAGCGCAACGGCTGAAAGAGTTTGCTGCGACTGAAGTTAAGCTTGCCGGCAGTGAGATTTCGGTTAAGGATTTGCAATTATTGAATGCGAGGTTGCCGATAGCCGTTAGTTTGGTTCCGAAAGAAATACTTGTAAGTACGCGGCAACCGGAAAACGCTTTTTCTCCGATCGTTTCAACGTTAAGCGCGGTTACCGTAGTTAGCTTTGCACAGTTGTTAAACGCGCTTGTTCCGACTATGACTACGTTTTTTAAATCTATATCGGTAAGCGCCACGCAGTTAGAAAAGGTGCTTACTCCTATTTCTTTCAATCCGCTCCCGAAAGTTATGTTCGTAAGTTCTGCGCAGCAATTAAAGGCGTTATCTTCGATTTTGTTTACGCTGTCCGGAATAAAAACGCTTGTAATATATACGTTGCTTCCAAAGGCGTTTTCCCCTATACCCGTAACCGGCAACCCTTTGTAAGCGGAAGCGATAACTATATTCGTATCGGTCGCGGTGCCTATCGAACTGCAAATATAAGATGTTTTGTCTGTGGATAGTTTGTATTCCAAACCCTCGGTGGAATAAGCGTATCCGCATTCGGTGCAGACGTATTTATCGTCGAAAGAGTGAGCGGTTTTTTCTATAATAACGTTCGTATGTTTCAAGCAAGCTTTCCAGTGATACTCGCTGTCGAAGCCGACTTCGAAATCGTGGCTTATAAGAACGCTTCCGTCCGCAAGCAGATAGGGGACTTTATTTACGGATACGCTCCCGTCCGAAAAAGTAAACGTGAAAACAAGCAAAACTTCGCAATTTTCGTTTGTTTCAATCGATGAAGAAGTGTTTACTATGCTTATGCCGTCTTTTCCGTTAACTCCGTCTTTGCCGTCACGGCCGTCTTGACCGTCTTCGCCTCGGTCTCCTTTTTCGCCCTTTTCGCCTTGTATGCCTTTTTCGCCTTGCGCGCCTGTATCGCCCTTGTCACCTTTCTCGCCTTTGGCGCCGTCCTGACCGTCGGTACCGTCTTTGCCGTTCACTCCGTCCGAGCCTTTAAGCCAATTGAGGAAATCTTCTTCCGAACCGATGTGCCCGTTCTCAAGCCAGATTTCATAAGCCGATTTACCGTCGACACCGTCTTTGCCGTCGACACCGTCCTTGCCTGCTTCGCCTTTGTCTCCTTTTTCGCCCTTTTCGCCTTGTATGCCTTGTTCGCCTTGAGCACCGGTATCGCCTTTTTCTCCCCGGGTGCCCAAGCCGCGTAGCCATTCGAGAAAGTCTGTTTCCGAGCCTTCGTAACCGTTATCGAGCCATATGTCGTAAGCGGATTTACCCGTTTTGCCTTCGTCCGGGGTTAAGACGACGTCGCACGAGCCGACGAACAGTATGACCGAACAGGTCAGCACGACAAAAAGCACGCTTATGAGCGTGCGCCGAAAAGTCTTTAGTGAATTCATTATATATTTCCTCCTTATGCCGAAAAATCAGCGGCGTTTTTCAGGTTTAGATAGTGCGAAAACGAATAAGCCCGCTTTTTTTATTCGGTCAAATATTTTGTCATATGTTTTATAAATGCTATTCTCGAGGTTTTGTTGATTTTTCTTCAATTTAATATACTATCACTTTTGTTTTCGGAATTCAACAAATTGAAAAAGATTATTTCGGTTTTTTATTTAAAAATTTTCCGAGTGCCGAAAAACTGTTGACAAAGCGTTCTTTGTGAATTATAATTAACGCATAACAAGGCGGGATCGTTTCCGTCAAATAAACGCAAAAAGAGGACAAGTAGTCGTTTTTCTTAGCCGAAGAGAGTTGCCGTTCGGTGCGAGGCAACGCGTAAGAACTCGTTCGAAACCGCCTTTTATGAATTTTGCGCGGGAAGCTTCCCCGAGAGCGAAGCGTAAAGCGGCGTTGCCGGGATTGAAACGTAACGTTTTCATCGGGCGCGCAATTAAGGTGGAACCGCGGATATATTTTCGCCCTTAAATTCTGTATTGTTACGGATTTGAGGGCTTTTTTATTTTCCGTAAACGCGGAGATTTAATTCTTCGTTAAAAGCAGCAAAAGAGAGGTTATATATGAACATTACTTTAAAAGACGGAAGCGTTCTTACGGTAGAACAGAATTCCACATGCTACGATATAGCAAAACAGATAAGCGAGGGGCTTGCGCGTAACGCCGTTTGCGCGAAAGTCAACGGCAAGCTCGTGGATCTTTCCGAGCCCGTTACCGAAGACAGCTCGGTGGAAATAGTCACGCTTAAAGACAAAGAGGGGCTTGACGTTTATCGTCATACCTGTTCTCACGTTCTCGCTCAGGCGGTAAAGGCGGTATTTCCTACCTGCCACCTTGCGATAGGTCCGGTCATCGAAAACGGTTTCTATTACGATTTCGAATTCAAAACGCCTATTTCTACCGAAGATTTTTCGAAAATCGAAGACGAAATGAAGAAAATCATCAAGGCGGATTTCAAAATCGAGAGGTTCGAACTTCCGAGAGAAGAAGCAATAAAGCTTATGAAGAAATATAACGAGCCTTACAAAGTAGAACTTATCGAAGATCTTCCCGAGGGAGAACATATTTCGTTCTATAAGCAAGGCGAGTTTACAGATCTTTGCAGAGGACCGCATCTTCCTTCGACGGGAAAAATCAAGGCGTATCGTCTTATAAATATCGCGGGCGCGTATTGGAGAGGGGACGAGCACAATAAAATGCTTACCCGTATATACGCTACGGCTTTCCCGAAAAAAGACGAAATGGAAGAATATTTTACCCGTCTCGAAGAAGCGAAGAAGCGCGACCATACAAAGCTCGGCAAAGAACTGAAACTCTTTACCCTTTTGAACGAAGGCAAGGGATTTCCGTTCTTCCTTCCCAACGGTATGGTTCTTAAAAACACGCTTATAGACTATTGGCGTCAGCTCCACACGAGAGACGGTTACGTGGAAGTATCCACGCCTATAATGCTCAGCCGTTCTCTGTGGGAAACTTCCGGTCACTGGCAGCACTATAAAGAAAATATGTACACCACTAAGGTGGACGACGAAGATTATGCAATCAAGCCGATGAACTGCCCGGGCGGAATTCTCGTTTACAAAACCGAACCGAGAAGTTATAAAGATTTGCCTATCAGAATGGGCGAACTCGGTCTTGTTCACCGTCACGAAAAATCCGGTCAGCTTCACGGGTTGTTCAGAGTTCGTTGCTTTACTCAGGACGACGCTCATATATTCATGACGCCCGACCAGATAACGGACGAAATCAAGGGCGTAGTTAAACTTATAAACGAAGTTTACACGCTTTTCGGATTTAAATATTATATAGAACTTTCCACACGTCCGGAGGACAGCATGGGCAGCGACGAGGATTGGGAAAACGCAACGAACGCTCTCCGCGCGGCTCTCGACGGAATGGGGCTTCCTTACACCGTCAACGAAGGCGACGGCGCGTTCTACGGCCCGAAGATCGACTTCCACCTCGAAGACTCTATCGGCAGAACCTGGCAGTGCGGCACAATTCAGCTCGACTTCCAGCTTCCGCAGCGTTTCGAGCTCGAATACGTCGGTGAAGACGGCATGAAACATCGCCCGATAATGGTTCACCGCGTAATCTTCGGTTCTATCGAAAGATTTATAGGTATTCTCATCGAGCACTTCGCGGGTAAATTCCCGGTATGGCTCTCGCCCGTTCAGGTTAAAATTCTCAGCATGACCGACAGAAACGAGGCTTACGTCAAAGAAGTCGCGGCTAAGCTCAAAGAAGCGGGACTTCGCGTGGAATGCGATTGCCGTTCGGAAAAAATCGGCAAAAAGATTCGCGACGCTCAGCTTGAAAAAGTTCCGTACATGCTCGTTGTGGGCGATAAGGAAGAAGCGAGCGGCAGCGTTGCCGTAAGAAGCAGGTCGGAAGGCGACATCGGCGCGTTCACGATAGATAACTTCGTAACCCGCGTTAAAGAAGAAATAGCTGCAAAGAAGGCGTAAATTCAGTTTTTCGTCGAAACGGTTGCTTTTTAAAACGAATAAAGGCGCGAATTTTTCTTAAATAAACAAAAAATCGAAGATTTGACCGAAAATCGTTTGACAAAGCGATTTATAAATGATAATATACTATGGCAAAGCAGAAGTGATCCTTCTCACCGTACGCGATTAAGCAGTAACGGTTCAATGGTTCGGGGCGCGTTTTTCGGCGCGTGTGTTATGCGGATTATTGCGGATCGCTTTATGCGGTCCGCTTTTTTTCGGAAACGCAAGCCGCCATCGGCAGCTACGACAAACGGCGGCGGACAGTAAGTATTTTCCGAGAGTATTAAAGAAGGAAGGTATAAAACCATTAAAGAACAACATCAGTTAAACGAGCAAATCAGGGACAGAGAAGTTCGCCTGATAGGACAGAACGGAGAGCAACTCGGCATACTGAGCGCTGCGGAAGCTCAACGCTTAGCGGACGACGCAGGTCTCGATCTCGTAAAAATTTCGCCCAACGCGCAGCCGCCCGTATGTAAAATTATGGACTACGGCAAATTCAGATTCGAAACTCTGAAGAAAGAAAAGGAAGCGAAGAAAAACCAAAAAACCGTAGAGGTTAAGGAAATCTGGCTTTCGATGACGATCGACGTGGGCGATCTTAACGTAAAGGCAAAACAAACTGTAAAATTCCTCGCAAGCGGCAACAAAGTAAAGGTGTCCATTCGCCTTCGCGGGCGTCAGAACGCTCACTCCGATTTAGGACTCGACGTTATGGACAAATTCTTTGAAATGCTTGAAGGAAAAGCGGTAATGGATAAAAAACCGGGACTTGAAGGGCGCACGATTATTATGATTTTAAGCCCAGCCAAGGCGGATAACAGCAAAAAATAACGGAGGACACATTTATGCCAAAAATGAAATCGCACAGCGGTGCTAAGAAACGTTTCAGAATGACCGGCACCGGCAAGGTAAAAAGAGGCCATCAGGGAAAGAGTCATATTCTTACCAAGAAGGACACTAAGAGAAAGAGAAGATTAAGAACGCAGACGCTTGTTTCGACTGCTCAGGAAAAGACGGTTAAGAACCTCATTCCTTATAAAGACTAATCGGGAGGTTTACAGATTATGCGTATTAAAAGAGGCGTGAACGCCGTCAAGAAACGTAGAAAGATTTTAAAGCTCGCCAAAGGTTATTTTGGATCCAAGAGCAAACTTTACAGAGTAGCCCGTCAGGCTGTTATGAAATCCTTAAGCTATGCTTACGTTGGAAGAAAAGCAAAGAAGAGAGATTTCAGAAAGCTTTGGATCGCGAGAATCAACGCGGCTGCAAGAATGAACGGTCTTAGCTACTCCAAATTTATGAACGGTCTTAAAAAAGCCGACATTTCTCTTAACAGAAAGATTCTTGCCGATATGGCTGTGAACGACGCTCAGGGCTTCGCCGCTCTCTGCGAAAAAGCAAAAGCGAATATCTAAATAATCAGTGTTAGCCTTCTTTTTTACAAGAAGGCTAATTCGTATTCCCGAGGGGAAAGGACGCTTTGTATGACGACCGAAATTACTTCGAGGCAGAATTCCGAAATCAAAAGAATCGCCTCCCTTAAAGATAAAAAGTACAGGAAAAAGTACGGCGAGTATCTTGCGGAGGGAATTAAAGAGGTTTCGGAAGCTATTCTGTCCGGACAGAAAATTTCGGAGATCATAGGGCTTAAAGAAGTTATTCGCTCTCTCCCGGAATGCGACGCCAAGCTTATCGAAACAAACGAAAGCGTAATACGATTTCTTTCCGATACGGTAGCTCCGCAAGGGGTAGTCGCGGTTATAAAAATTCCCGACGCAAAGGCGGAATCGCCGAACGGAAACTGCGCCGTGCTCGACGGGGTTAAAGATCCCGGCAACGTGGGAACTATTATCAGAACGTGCGCCGCGCTCGGCATTAAGTATTTGTATATGTGCGATTGCGCCGATCCGTATTCTCCGAAAGTAGTGCGCTCGTCCATGAGCGGGATTTATTCGGTGAAAATTTCGGAGGGAGACAGGGAAGAGATTTACTCTTCGATACGCGGAAAGTGCGAAATTTTGGTTGCAGATATGGGCGGTGAAAACGTGTTTACCGCAAATATATCGAAGCCTTACGCGCTTGTCGTAGGCAACGAAGCCAACGGCGTAAGCGGTTTTTTTAAGGAAAAGGCGGATAAAACCATTTCCGTTCCTATGGAAAAGGCTATGGAAAGTCTTAACGCCGCGGTTGCTTTTTCGGTTGCGGCATACACGCTTTACGGTAAAAAATTCGTTAAAAACATTTAACAGAAGCGCTTGAATTCTAAGCCGCGCGTTCTCTTTGTTTTTTTGAAAAAACGTCGATAATACGAGAAATGCGCGGGATTTTACAAAAAGGAGCATAATATGTCAGGTCACAGCAAATGGGCGAACATTAAAAATAAAAAAGCCAAGACCGACGCGGTCAGAGGTAAAATTTTCACTAAAATAGGTAAGGAAATAGCGGTTGCAGCAAAAGGCGGCGCGGATCCCGCAACCAACTCCAAACTTGCCGACGTTATAGCAAAGGCAAAGGCTGCGAATATGCCTAACGACAATATCGCGCGCGCAATCAAAAAAGCCGCGGGCGAGGGTAGTTCGGTAAATTACGAAACGCTCACTTACGAGGGTTACGGCATCGCCGGCAGCGCGGTAATAGTTAAAACCCTTACGGACAACAAGAACAGAACGGTAGGCGATGTTCGTCATATTTTCGATAAGTACGGCGGTTCGCTCGGAAACAGCGGCAGCGTATCGTATATGTTCGAGCAAAAGGGCGTTATCGTTGCGGAGAGAACACTGGAACTTGACGAAGACACGATGATGGAAATAGCTTTGGAAGCAGGCGCGGACGACGTTCTTAGCGACGACGACTGCTACACAGTTTACACGGCTCCCGGCGTATTTTCGGACGTAAGAAAATTCCTCGAGAATAAGGGCATCAACTTTATCGAAGCCGACATAGAGATGGTCCCCAACGACTACATTACTCTTGACGAGAAGCAGACCGAAACGTTTATGAAGATGATAGACGCCCTCGAGGACAACGACGACGTTCAGTCCATCTATCATAACGTCAATTTGCCCGAAGAAGAGGACGAAGACTGATTTTTCAATAATCGATTATTACGGCATGGAGAAATTACTCGTGCCGTTTTAACTTTTAAAAAGAAAACATAAAATGCGAAAGTGCCTTAAAACGCACAAAAATAAGGAGATTTTATTATGATTAAAACCGACCTTTACAGACAGAAAATAAAAGAACTGTCGCAAACCCTGCAAGAAGCAGGGTACTCTCTTTGACTTAGATAATCAAAGAGAAGAACTTAAAAAATTAGAGGCGGAACAGGAACTGCCCGAAGTTTGGCAGGACCTTGAAAAAAGCAAGCAGATAGCAAGAAAGATTTCTTCCATAAGGAATAAAGTCGGCGCGTTCGATAAGGCTCAAAAGGCGATAGACGACACGCTTGAAGTCGTAGAGCTTGCAGACGAGGAAAACGACGAAAGCCTTTTCGACGATATCGAAAAAGAGCTTGACGAAGCGGAAAGAGACATCGAAGAAATGAGACTTCAGACTCTTTTCCGAGGAAAATACGATTCGCTCAACGCGATAATCACTCTTCACGCCGGCGCGGGCGGAACGGAAGCCTGCGATTGGGTTTCAATGCTCTATCGTATGTATATGCGTTACGGCGAAAGACACAATTTCAAAGTGACCGAGCTTGACAGACTCGACGGCGACGAAGCCGGAATTAAAAGCGCGACGTTGAAAATAGAGGGCGATAACGCGTACGGCTATCTGAAAAGCGAAAAGGGCGTTCACAGACTCGTGAGAATTTCCCCTTTCGATGCCAACGCGAGAAGACACACTTCGTTCGCTTCCATCGAGGTTATGCCCGAAATAGAGGATACGGAAGAGATTAAAATCAATCCCGAAGACCTCAAAGTGGATACCTACAGAAGCAGCGGCGCGGGCGGACAGCATGTCAATAAAACGGAGTCCGCGATAAGAATTACGCATATCCCCACGGGCATTATAGTCGCTTGCCAGAACGAGCGCAGTCAGGTTCAGAACAGAGAACAGGCGATGAAAATGCTTATGAGTAAACTCATCGAACTTAAAGAGAGCGAGATGATGAAGGAAGCTCAGGAAATCAAGGGCGAAATGAAAAAAATCGAGTGGGGCAGTCAGATAAGAAGTTACGTTTTCTGTCCGTACACGATGGTGAAAGATCACCGTACCGGATGCGAAACGGGTAATATTACCGCGGTTATGGACGGTGACCTTGACGCGTTCATTATAGATTATCTCAAAAAATCCTGAAAACGCAAGCGATGCTGTTTGAACCCGTCGTAAAGGCTTGGCATAAAATATGATTAACGAAACCGAACTAAAAAAGAACGCGGTTATTCTTGCGATAGAGTCGTCTTGCGACGAAACAGCCGCCGCGGTTATAAGAGGAGGCAGAGAAATTTTCTCGAACGAGATAATGTCTTCCTGTACGGAGCACGTCAAATTCGGCGGAGTAGTGCCGGAGATAGCTTCCCGCGCACATACCCTCGCTATATCGAAAGTAGTCGATTCCGCTTTGAAAAAGGCGGGATTTGAACTCAACGAGCTTGACGCGATAGCCGTAACTTACGGAGCGGGGCTGCTCGGCGCGCTTCTCGTGGGCGTGTCTTACGCAAAGGCGCTTGCCTATGCGAGCGATTTACCCCTTTTGCCCGTCAGCCACATTCGCGGGCATATCGCGGCGTGCTATCTCAATCGCCCAGAATTAAAACCACCGTTTGTAAGTTTGCTTGCGAGCGGCGGGCACACGGCGGTAATTTACGTAAAAGATTATAGCGATTTCGAAATACTCGGGCAGACGCTCGACGACGCGGTAGGCGAAGCGTTCGATAAAGTCGCTCGCGTTCTTTCTCTCGATTACCCCGGAGGACCTAACATCGAAAGGCTTGCTCGGGAGGGCGAAAACAGCATAAAATTTCCGCCCATGCTTAAAGGCGAAAAGAATTTCGATTTTTCTTACAGCGGGCTTAAAACGGCGGTAATCAATTACATTCACACCGCCGAGCAAAAGGGCGAAAGCGTAAACCGTGCGGACGTGGCTTGTTCTTTCCAAAGCGCGGCTATAGACGTATTGGTCAATAAAACGATTGCGGCGGCTAAATTGAAAAACGTGAAAACGATAGCCGCGGGCGGCGGAGTAGTCGCAAACGGGTACCTCCGCGAAAAGCTGAAGGCGGAATGCGAAAAGAGAAATATAAAGCTGTACTTGCCTGAGCGAGGTCTTTGCACGGACAACGCCGCGATGATCGGTGCGGAAGGGTACATTCGCTATTTAAACGGCGATTTTGCGGATATGACTCTCAACGCCGAGGCTCAGGTCGAACTTTAACGATATTTTTCGGAAGTTTATTCTCCGCTTAGCGCGATTTAAGAATAAAATTTTCGTTATATTGAGAAAAACAAATAAAAACGTTTGCTTTTTTTTAAAAAATGCTGTATAGTATTAAAGCCGATTAAGGAAACGCGCGTTCGTTTTTTATCGTAAAAACGCGTCGCTCCCGTATCGGTTAAAGCGTTTTCGAGGTGTAGCGCAGTTTGGTAGCGCGCTTGGTTCGGGACCAAGAGGTCGTGAGTTCGAGTCTCGTCACCTCGACCATCTTTGTTGTACGAAAAAGCTACAACAGACAAAAAGCACAAGTTACCCGCGTATCTTGTGCTTTTTTGTTACTATATTTTGTGTTTTGTCATCGGACAAAATCTTTGAATTTAACAGCTGCATTTTGACCTATTTTTCAAAAAACAGGATTTGAACTGACGTCTTCGTTTTAATTCCCGCCTGACACCTACAATTTAATACAATTCTTTTAAGAGACAAGGATAAATGTTCTCCCTTTTTTTATGCCGTTTCGAGGGGTGATTTCCTATTTACAGTGAGAAAAATTATAATAATAACAGTAAATCGAGAGGAGTTTTCAATGAAATACAAAGCATGGTTGGACATATGGTTTGCGAATTACATAAAGCCTTCGTCTAAGAGGAAAATGGCAAAAAAATCATAGGAGTGTTTACGAAGTCGCTGACGAGTGAGAGAAATGCCAACTGAATATGGGAAATAAAAGCGGAATTATAACATTGGATTTTAGCCGGACGAAAGTCGCGTTACTTGAAAAAAATGGAGAAACGTGCTAAAATATAAAAAAATAATTGTTTTTGCGAAAATACGTTTTGGAAGAGCGCTAAGAAATGAATATGAACGAATATAACTATACGAGTGCCGCTGTGGAATTGTGTGCGGCTATTATGACGGCGATGATTCTTTTCGGGTATTTATTGGAGAGAAAGAAGAGCGCGAAAAA
>JALEKY010000060.1 GCA_022768945.1 Christensenellaceae bacterium
AAGGCGTGGGCGAGGCGTTTCTTCTTACCTTAAATAACTATTTAAAAGTCCTTTTGTTTGGGGATTACAACCCCGAGCAAGGGACTTTTTTGAAAAATACGGAAAAATTCTATTCATTATGTCATCGCTCGATATTATCGCGCTTGTAGTCACCACTCTTGCCGTTGCAAGTTTTTCGGTGGTGTTTACCATTCTTTTCGGCTCTTATTCCAAAAACGTTATAAAGAGCTATGAAGACGGCAGAAACGACCCCGAAATTATTAACGGCTGGGCGGACGAAAAGCAAAAACAAAAAGCCGAAAGAAAAAAGAAACTCGAACCCGTCAAACGCGTTATAGGCACGGTTCTCACGGCGGTCGTGGCTATATTCTTCATACTTGCAATAATAAACAAGGTGAGCGGCAATGCCACAGTTATAGGCAATAAAACGCTTATGGTCGTTGCAAGCGGCTCTATGAGCGAGAAAAACGAGAAGAACAAAGATTATCTTTCGGGGTATGATAACCAATTCCCTACGTACAGCATAATCGTTCTCGAAAAGGTGGAAAGCGCGGCTTCGCTTAAAAAGTACGACGTAATCGCCTATGTGAACGACAAGGGAGTTAACATTATTCACCGCATAATCAATATCAACAGCGACGGCACTTACACTCTTCGCGGCGACGCCAACGCGGAAAGCGACAGCGATCACCCGTCTTTCGACAGGGTTATCGGCAGATACACGGGTAAATATTTGCCGTCTATCGGCGTGTTTATTCTGTTCTTTCAGTCGTATTCGGGCATCGTTACCGTGCTTGCGGTTATTTACTGTATGATTATGATGGATAACCGAACCAAGGCTATGAACGACGCGCGCGAAAAGCGACTTTCCGCTTTGTGTAACGCGCTCGGGCTGGAAAATATCGGGAAAATCGACGAAGTTTCCGCAGAGTTTATTGAAAAACTTTATCTCGATAAGTTCATTTACACGATTGATCCGAGCGGGCTTGTGACAGAAGAAGTTCGCGATGAGATTTTAAAAAATAACCCCGAACCGACGGGCGAAGTTCTCCAAAAGCATAACGAAACGGACAAATCGGAAAAAAAAGAGAATAACGCTTCGCATTAAACCAATCTACTACAAAAAACGGTAAAATCTTATGATAAAAACGCTTTTTACAAGAAAGAACTTTATAGCATTAGCTCTTGCGGTTATGTATTCCGTATTGTTGGTGTTCGTTTGCGCGTGCATCGACGGGGCGCACAACTTCTTTCCGAAGAAGAACACGATAAACATTCTCGCGCAGGGAATGAATTTCGAGCAGATTTCGGGCGGCATTTCCGGCTTTATTATGGTTATGTTCGCGGCGGTGTTCTTCTCGCTCGGCGCGGTGGGCATTTGCTTTGAAAGGCAGTTTGCCATTTTCAAGAAACAGTCGCCCGCAAGCGGAAAAATGTTCGCCTGGTATTTCGGCACGGCGTTCGCGGCAATCGCGCTTTCGCTCGTTCTCGGAATTTTAATGCAACACCCGCTCACCGCCGAGAATATAGGCAAGGCGATGAAATACCTCGGGCAGACGGTGCTTCTCACTACGATTATTTATATCGTGCTGGTGGTTTTAATCGGCGCGCCCGTTATGCTTCTTGTCAACTTCTTCCTCGTGGATAAGCCGTTCAGATTCTTTTCAAAGGAATCCGAACCCGTATTTGACGACGGTAACACGAATTTCGACGTGACGGGAAACTTCGACGCGCAAAATCAACCCGTAGAAGGTACCGGGGCTCAGGGCGGTGTGCAAAACGGCGTTGCTTCTTCGGGAGAGGGCGGCTCGGGTGACGGTTCGGGCAGCGGCAAAACGATTGCCGAAGACGCCGAAATGAAGGACAGAGAGGAAGTTTTCCCCACGCTTACGACTATCGACGAAACGTACGAGGGCTTCGAACTACCCAACGGCAAGGGCGACGGGCTTTCTCTTAAGGAGCTTGCGGATAAATTCAGGCTGTATCTTGCGAAGGTTCACGGTCTGTATTTCGACGAAGACACCATTAGATTTTTTATAAGCGGTTTCGCCGCGAGCCATTTCGAAATTCTCGAAGGTCTTTCCGGTACGGGTAAATCTTCGTTGCCGAGATACTTTGCGGAATTCGTCGGGGCGAAAGTTCTGTTTATGCCCGTTCAGGCGACATGGAGGGATAAAACGAGCATTTTCGGCTTCTATAACGAGTTTTCGAGGACTTATACCGAAACGGAATTTTTGTCTTCCGTTTATGAGGCGAACTACGCGCCCGACGTTCTCAATTTCTACGTTCTCGACGAAATGAACATCTCGAGAGTTGAGTATTACTTTGCGGATCTTCTCAGCGTTCTCGAATACCCCGTGCCCGATTGGAAGGTTAAAATTATGAGTATCCCTCACGATTTCATTCCCCCGATTAAGCTTACCGACGGGTATTTGCAAATTCCCGAAAACTGCTATTTCGTGGGTACGGCAAACCGCGACGACTCCACCTTTACGATTACCGACAAGGTGTACGACCGTGCGATTACTCTCGAATTCTTAAAGAAAAACAACGCTTTCGACGTTAAAGAAGATATAGGCAAAGTCAATATAACGGCTTCGGAACTGCGTAAACTATTCGATAATGCAAAATCCGATACAAATTCCGTTTTGAACGCCGCGGACGAGGAGAAACTCGACAGGCTGTCCGATTTCATTTACGATAAATTCGATATTACGATAGGTAACCGTATTCTGAACCAGATTAAGGAAATTGTACCCGTCTTTATCGCAGCCGGAGGAACTAAGGAAGACGCGCTTGACTTTATGCTTTGCAAAAAGTTGTTTTCCAAAATCGAGGGCAGATTTGAAGACTTCGTTAAACCCGCGCTTGAAGAAACGCTCAATTTGCTTGCGGAACTTTACGGAAAGGGCAATTTGCCGCGTTCCGAAAAGGGCATAAACAAGATTATAAAAACGCTTTGATTTTAAGCAATATGCGTTTTAGCGGGCAAGGTTTAGCTAAAGCAAACAGTTTGAATAAAAACGAAAAAGCGGCTTAAATTGCGTATTATCGCGAAAAAAGAGATTGTATGATACCGACAAAACAACGAGAATTTAAGAATAACGCCGTATCGTGCGAAGAGTTTATTTCCTTGCACGGAGGGCTTACGGGCGCGTATTCGCATATTGCGGAAGCGGGCGATTTTTCGTTGCAGAAAATCTCGTACGACGAGGACGACGCGTATCTTAAAAATATACTTTCGGTACTCAGAATAATTACTTCCGTTATAGCAAAACCGCATATTTCGACGAAGAGAGAGGAGATTTTTACCCGAATAGAGCAGGCGGGGCAGATAACTCCGGACGATTTTTCGAGGGCGTGCAGGGACACGAGTCTTTGGAAACGCCGCGGTGTGAAAATGATACCCGAGGAAATTTACTACTACCGCAACGAGGACGAGCTTGCAATTTACGAAAACCGATTTATAGTTCTTCTCGTGAAGCTCCTTTCCGAAGAAATAATCGAAATGCGCAATATGTACTCCGAAAGGTTGCCGAAGCTTGGCGAACGCAGCGATATACTCGGGACGGAAACGATCGGTTCCGGCAGAGCGGGCGGCGCGCTCGAAAGGCTGAAGGATATCGAAAAGAGAATTTCCTATATAAAAAACACGGATTTTTATAAAATAGTTTCTTTAGCAAAACCCATCGAAGGCAAAATCACGCCTACGAACATTTTGCTTAAAGATTTAAAATACCGCACATGTTTTAAATTCTACAATGAATTTTTAAAGTACGCGAGAGAGGGCGAGTACGCGGAAAATATGATTTCCATAACGGAAATTTATATTCTGAAAGCTTTGAGTTCGCTCGGGTACGACTTTAAAAAAGACGTTGCCGGGGAATGTACGATTTCCTCGGATGCGGACGACAATCACGCCGGAAATAATGACGGTTTTTTAAAAGAAACCTCGTATATCGCGCAAAAAGAGGGGTATATCGCGCAAAACGGAGAATTTACGCTCGGGCTTAAGTTCGTTAAGTCGGGCATTGTAATTCTTTCGGCGTCGCGAGGCGGCTACACCGTGCGGCACGCGCTTTTTACAGGCAGCGCAGACGAAAAAACCGCGAAAACGATTTTAAAGAAACTCCGGGAAACAAACGTTCTTACAATCGAGCAGACGGGCGTCTGGGCTTTAAAGGATATTGAAACGGGCAAAACGCTTACCGTTACGAACATGACTGAGGAAGAGTGCGTTAAGTTCTGGCTTCTTTCCAAAACTAAACTTATCAAAACGGATTCCGCCGCGTACAAAAAGTATTGCCCGATTTGCGGTAACACCGTTTCGCTTACGGACGGCAGATACGTTTGCCCTAAGTGCGGCTCGCAATACGGATACACGGAAACCGCCGCGGACGAAGGCGAAATCTGGCTTATGAAATTGAGGAGAGGAATATGACCGATAATTCGATAGCTAACGAAACAGCCGAACGCACGCCGTCTGTCGTTATAGAAAATCTTTACAAATCTTACGGAAGCAAAGAGGTCCTCAAAGGGCTTAATCTTTCCGTTTATCCGGGCGAACTTTTCGGGTTTATCGGTAAAAACGGTATAGGTAAATCGACCACCATCGACTGTATGATAGGCGCTAAACAGTTTAACTCGGGTAAAATCACTCTTGACGGGTTCGATATAGTAAAAGAACCGTTAAAGGCGAAAAGCCACTTCGGGTACGTGGCGAGTGAACCGTCGTGTTACGAAGTCATGACGGGGTACGATTACCTTGAATTCATCGCGGGGATTTATAAAATTTCCGAGGGGGAATTCGTAAAAAACTACACATACCTTTGCGGAAGACTTAAGCTCGATTTAAAGGAGCTAAAAAATCGCATTTCCGATTATTCGCACGGTATGAAACAGAAAATCTGCCTTGTGGCGAGCCTTATGTTCAACCCCGACATATGGATTTTAGACGAGCCGACAGTCGGTCTTGACGTTATGACTGTGGAAGAGCTTAAAAAAATGATGAGAGAATACGCCGACCACGGAAAAACCGTGTTTGTAACATCTCACAACATAGAGCTTGTAAGTCGTATTTGCGACAGAGTGGCTATAATAAACAACGGCACTGTTGCCGCTTTGTACGACCTCAACAAAGAACCCAACCGCAGATTGCAACTCGGCAAACTGTTTGTTGAAATGTACGGTAATTAAGCAGAAACTTAGGATAATCCGTCGGCTTCGGTCGGCATTCGTACGAAACGCTTAGGAGATACGGAGAAATTATGTTAAACCTTTTACTGAAGGATTTCAAATTGATGTTCTCGCAGAAGGCGAAAAAGAGCGAAATGATTCTTTCCGCTCTTTTCACGCTGTTGTTTGTAGGTTGTTTCGTCGCTATAGAGTTGTTCGTTTTCACTGCTATTATTAACAAGGTATCTACGATTGCTTCGGGCAAAGAGGCGTTTTTGAGCGTATTTTTGTTCGTGATAACCGTTCTGACGACGGCTTCGGCTCTTTTGTCGGCTAAAAAGTTGTTCTTTACGCCGAAAGATACCGAGCTTCTTTCGAACAGACCGGTAAAGAGCAGTCAGATAATTTTGTCAAAGATAATAATTCTGTTCGTTATGCAGACGGTTATCGCGCTGATATTCGTTTATCCGCTACTCGTCGCGTACGGACTTGCGGAGGGTAAAACTCCGTTGTACTTTTTTACGTCGTTGTTTTACCCGGCGTTTTCTTTCTTTGCGGAAGCCGGTATAGCTCTGCTTCTCGTTTATCCGGCGTACCTCGTTTCGAAATTTCTGAAAAATCGACATGTATTAAAACTTGTTTTGTCTTCGGTAATTTTGGCTGTCCTCGCGTTTTTCTACGCCAAGGCTCTCGAGATATTCGTAAATCTCGCCGCGGGCAACGGAATGGGTGCGCTTTTCGATTCGTCGAACGTCGCAAAACTTGCGAAGTTCAGAGAAATCGCTTACCCCGTAAACTTTCTTATGGATGTTTTCGTGGAAAAGAACTCTCTGTCGTTTTTGATTTATTTCGCTATTTCCGTATGCGTGTTCGCTGTGGGCGTGGCGGTAACGGTTGTCGCTTATAATTATGTAAGAAACGTAGATTTCGCGGTTAAAAAGAACGGGACGGAGAGAAAAACAAAGGTTCTTTCCGTCACGAAAACCTTGATAAAAAAAGAACTTTCGCTTTTATTTTTAAGCTCGGGAAACATATTTTCGTATACCGGGCTTATTGTAATTCAGCCCTTTCTGCTCACAATGATACTCAAATCGATGAACTCGGTTTTCGGTTCGGGAACGATAGCCTATTACACGGGTATGATACCCGGGTTTGTGGCTTTTGTAGACGCGTTTTTCGTTATAATTTTTTCTACGACTATTGCGGGCGGCGCGAACAGATTTATTTCTACCGAAAAATCAACCGTAAAAAACATAAAAACGATGCCGGTAGAACCGAAGTTTCAGCTGTTTATAAAAATTGCGATACCGTATGCGGTTTCGCTCGCGTCGCTTTTTATAACGATTGTAGTTCTTACGTGCACGGGAGTGATAAGCGTTCTGAACTCGTTGTTTGTATTTTTGCTCGCGGCGTCGGCGCTCGCGCTGTTTATGTTCGCTTCTCTGTACGAAGAACTTAAAATACGGCACGGGGTGGAGAGAAAGACCGGGTTGTCGTCCGCGGTATCGCTTCTTATGCCTATATTGTTTGCCGTGATTTCCGTTTTGCTGTCGCTTTCCGGTCTTAACCCGTACGTGTGTTTCGTTATCGGTATAGTCGTGTATCTCGTGCTATCGGCTTTCGGCGGTTATTTCGTTTACAGAAAATCCGACGAGCTATTCTCGGAGTTGGAGGCGGTTAACTGATGAAAAAGAAGAATCTCGCTATATTGCTTATAATTCCGTTTTTGTTTTCCGTGCTAACTATGGTTACGATAAACGCCACGTATAATTACGTTGACGTGGATATCGCCGGCATTTCCTGGAATTACGGCGCGCCCGAAGCGTTCAAACTTTCGGATACAGAATACAAGCTCGAAGCGACGGGCGTAAACCAGAAGAACTACACGATTGCCGCAGGTAACGAGCTGGTGTGGAAAATAGAAAGTTCCGAAGAGGATTCCTCTGTCGACTCTTCCGGCAAAGCGGAAACTTCTACCGAAAATTCGGCGGAGGGCGAAGGGGAAGACAAAGGGGCTGTTGCCGAAATAATCGGGCGAGCGGACGGATACTATCTTAAAACGCTGCGTACGGGCGCGGTTACGCTTGTCTGTTCTAACGCTAAAGGTAATATTAGCCGAAAACTTGAGGCGATAATCTACGATAACGGCGTTATTCTTGCTAAAACGGCTATAAATCCGTCCGGAAACAATTACGATAAAAACGTCTATTACGGCGAATTCGATATGACGAACGGCGGCGAAAAGGTTTCCGCGGAATTCGTTTTAAATGTGGTGACCGAGCCGAAAGAGCTTAAGGACGCGGTTAAAATTACTTCTTCCGATAACATAGAATACGACGAGAAAAAAGAAACGGTAAAGATTAAAACTTCCGGCGACGCATATATTACTTTTTCGGCGGAAGAAGACGATATTTCGCCTTACACCGTTTCGTTTAAAGTGGTAAAAGACGGCGTAAACGTTTATACTTATAACGACCTGTTAAACTGCACGAACCGCTCCGCAAGCGGGGAAATAATCGTTCTCAGAAAGTCGTTTCAGTCGAGTTCGTTTATGAACACGGCATTAGGGAAAGAAAACAACGTTGAACTTTTCGGAAACAGAACAAACAACGGCAAATTCTCGTTCAAGGACGAAATTTATTCCTTTAAAACAAAATACAATCACGAATACATCGAT
Source organism: Christensenellaceae bacterium (assembly GCA_022768945.1). Taxonomy (GTDB): domain Bacteria; phylum Bacillota; class Clostridia; order Christensenellales; family Borkfalkiaceae; genus RGIG3732. The sequence continues at coordinate 7,853 of JALEKY010000060.1, forward strand.
AAATGGAACGAATTCGCCAAAACCGACGGAAAGTATTCGGAAATAACGGACATGATAAAGGTTGGGCTTCGAGTGCGCAAAGACCTGTACGGCAACGGCTACACGATAAACCTTCATAACCTTACGTATCCGTACGAAACTGTCACGACGAGCGACGGGCAGGAAGTGCCTTCTCTTACGAGCGACAATCTGTTCAGAGGACCGTTGCCTTTCTATACGCTCGGTGATCCTAACGAATTGCCGCTTATCACGGCATACGGACAGGATAACGTAGGCGTGTATATTGACGGCGACGGCGTCACCGTAAACGACGTGATTATAAAAAATTGCGACGACGTGAACAGCCTTAAAAAGCTTGAAACGACTGGAACCGTGGTGGACGTGGACGGCGACAACGTTACTATTAAAAACTCAACGCTTTCAAACGGCAAAAACGTTTTAAGGAGCTTTTCTTCGGAAAACTTTACGGCGGACAACTGTTTGCTTATGCACTCTCAGAATTTCCTGTTCGTAACGGGTTCTAACGAGTACAAAAAAGCGAACGAGAGCGAAGTTAAAACGTTTGCCGACGGAAACGGAACCGAAACGAACGAAACGGTCGCCGCGTATCTTAAAAAAGGCGGCGCCGGCGACGCGGTTTTAAAAGAATACCTCGGCAATATTCCTAAGGAAAAAGAAGAAAACTACCGCAACGCGCTTAAGCTTATTCAGAAGGGGCTTGCGGACGAAAGCGTAAAAGGCGAGTACAAGGGAAGCACCGTGCTCAATAACTGTCAGTTTTACGACAGCGGAATCTCTTCGATAGTATTCGAGTCGTTGTTTGACGGTCCGTTCCTCTATTCGAAAGCTCCGACGGATCTTTCCGATTTGTTCGCGCAGCTGTTCCCGGCTCTCCCCGAAAATATTTCGGGAACGAGCTACCCCGTTAAGGTTACGCTTGCGGGGGATACGTCTTTCTACGACTACAAGAATATAGAAACGATGGATATTTCCGGGCTTATAAACGAAAATATTTCCACTATTTTAAAGGAGCTTGCGGGCGACGGCAGTCTCGGCGGAATCATCGGGGACGTTGACGTAAGTAAGTACGATATAAACATAGACCTTATTTTTCCGCTGAAAAATTACGTTCGTTCGGCGGCGAAGAAGAGGAACGTTTCGTACGTTTCGGGTGAGAAAGAAGTTACCAACATTCCCGTTGCGTATTACGGCGGAGGAATGAATTATTCTACGATAGAGTATGCCCGCGACTACAAAAACAGAGACGCGTTTACAAACGAGGCGGAAGTGGACATTATGGATACTTACCTTAAAATGAGCGCGGCGGAAGGCGCAAGAACTTACTACAATATGATGCTTAAAACGGTAACGGTCGTTACGGGATACGAGCCGTTCAGATTTATATTTACGGATAACTCTTCGCTGGGAATGACGCCCAGCACCGAAAAAATGACAGCTTACGCGAAAGGAGCTTAAAATGAAAAGAATTTTGGCAGCGGTTGTATGTTTGATTATAAGTATCGGTTGTTTATCGTCATGTTCGTTCGGGTGGAATTCCGGCGCGACGATAACTTCGGCTTCGGTCATCTATGACGAGCAAGCGAAAAAATACTATATTCAACTCGTGTATGACGACGACGAAACGTCGATTATCGAAGTCGGCAATATGTCCGCGCTTAAGGGCGAAACGGGCGACAGCGGAGAAAAGGGCGAAATCGGCAACGGCATTTCGGAAATTCTCACCGAAAACAAGGGCAAGTATACCCAAGTAACCATTAAATACACGTCGGAAGAAATGGAAGACTCCGTTTTTGAAATTCCGAACGGCGAATATGTTTCGAGCGTGCAGCTCTTCCCGAAGGACGAAACGCATGACGCGCCTTACCTTGTATTTACTTTCAGCGGCGAAACGGAACCTAAGGAAATACTGCTGCCCGTTCCTAAAGACGGCGTGGGTATTAAAGACATAACGTTTACGGACGAGGGTAAGGATATTTCCCACGCGGGAACGCTCGTAATCAAGCTTACCGACGACGTGGAAAAGAAAATACTTATTCCAGCGGCTACGGGCATTTCCGGCATAGAGCAGAGCGAAGAGGACGGCGAATACGTTCTGAACATAATTTATACGGACGGCAACAGCGACAGATTTTCTTTCGCGAAGCCTAACGAATGGCTCAGCGGCTCTTCCGCGCCGAGCGCAAGCGACGGAAAATCGGGCGATTTCTATTTCGATACCTACAAAAAGGTCATTTACAAAAAGGTCGGCTCCCAGTGGGAAATCGTTATGGAATTCGACAGAGAAAAGGATATGTCGGTGACTTTCAATGCCGAGGACGCCGATATATACTATAATAACGTGTCTACTCCGAACGAGATAAAAATAGTCGTGAAATACGGCAATTATATTGACGTTTTGCCTATTCCGAAAACGGACGGCAAAAAGTTTATAGGCTGGCATCGCAAAAAGCAAGCGGAGGCGTTGCCCGGCGAAGAGTACGTTCTCGGCTGCTTTACCGACCTCGTTCCCGTTACGCAGAACGTCACGCTGTACGCCTGGTGGGAATAAGTAATATTTTATCCTTGCCGGGATTTACGGGCAAGTTGATTTATCGGACAAAAAACTAATATATCGTTTAATCCCCTTTCTTTCGAGAGGGGATTTTTTATTGCGTTCCTTGTTTTGCCGCGCCGTACGACTTAAACTTTATTTTTATTCAGCTGAAAAGAGCAAGTGCTTTTTTGACGTTTTAGTGTAAAAAATTTTATCGCGGCGTGACTGCGGCGAGAAAAAATAATCTCGATAAAAACATATTTTTTATATTGCTATGCGTTTGATTTTGTGTTATACTATGTGAGTTAAAAAAGGATAATAAAAATCGGGAGATTAAACAAAAAACATAAAAACATGCTGTTAACGCGTGTATTACCGCTTGTTTTTGCTTTTTTACCTAATCCCGACGGGATATAAAAGGCGGTTCGGATAAGTTATTTTTGAAAGGAACCGCCATTTCGGCTAATTGCCGGATACGGAACACATATGAATACGCTCTTTAAGAAAAATCGAATACTTCAACTAATTATCGTCGCGATCTTCGTCGTCGCGTCGGCTTTAAGCGTCCCATCATCGTCGATTGTTTCTTCCGAAGAAGTTAACGAACCGGGATACGTCCGCACGGTATTCAATATGACGAACGGACTTCCTACAGACGAAGCGAACGCGGTTTTACAGACGGACGACGGATATTTGTGGATAGGCAGCTACGGCGGACTATTGCGTTACGACGGCAGCACGTTCAGAAATTTCAGCGCGGAAGGCGCAATCGCTACTCCATCCATTAGCATACTGTTCGAGGACAGCGCGGGTAATTTGTGGATAGGCAGCAGCGATTCGGGCGTTTTCGTCTACGACGGCGAAACGTTCAAGGCGGTACCTTGTACCGAAAAAATACGGATATTTAAGCATTCGCGACTTCGCGGAATCGGACGACGGTAAGATTTTCGTCGCTTCGAGTTCGGGCGTGTGCGAGATTATAGACGGCGTAATGACTCCTCTTTCGGACAATGCGGTCAAAGGCGAAACCGTTCTCGGTATAGGAGTAGATCCTTATCGCAGACTCTGGTGCGTGCTTAACAGCGGCGATTATGTGGTTTTGCAGTACGGTGAATGCGTCGCCATGCTTGACATTACGAGCTTTTCGCCCGTAAACGCAAAACTCACTTGCGTTACAACGGATATTTCCCGCAACGTTTACATAGGAACCACGGGCAGAGAGTTTTTTAAAATAGAATTTACAAACGAAGAGTTGACTCGTTCGGGTTATTCGGTAACGACTTACGATTCGCAGGACGCGCTCAATCATAACAGAATTTCCGTTATGGAAAACGGCGACATGCTCGTTTCGAGTCAGCAAGGTTTTGCATGGGTGAAGCCGAACGGAGAGTCTGTCAATCTTCACACGCAAAAGACTATGGGCGGCGTTAACAGCTCTATTATCGATTACGAAGGAAACGTATGGCTCGCTTCTTCTAACGAAGGGCTTATAAGATACGTTCCCGGTTATTTTTCGTCACCGAACATAACAGCCGGGTTGACGGGCGTAGACGTAAACGCCGTTACGTCCGCCGGCGGGTTGTTTTACGTCGGCACGAATAACGGACTTCTCGCTTTCGACGAGAGCTGGAACCCGGTTAGCAACGCGATATCGGAAAAACTTAAAACCGCGCATATTCAGAACCTTATGACCGACAGCAACGGTTTGCTGTGGTGCGGCACGTATTCTGAATTCGGCGTAGTAAGATATAACTCTTCTACGGGCGAAATAAAGGTTTTCAACGTGGAAAACGGAATAGAAAGCGAGAACGTGCGCGTTTCGCTGGAGCTTAGCGACGGTACAATCGCCGTAGGCACTCAGGACGGCATAGCGTTTATCCGCGGCGACGCGGTCATTTCGTTTTTAGATAAAGACAACGGACTGAAAACTCATTCGATTCTGAGCCTTGCCGAGGCGCCTAACGGAAGCCTTCTCGCGGGTAGCGCGGGTAGCGGAATATACGCAATAAGAAAGGGCGGCGAAGTTGCGAGCTTCGGAGAAGAACAAGGGCTTGAAGACGGCGTTGTGCTCAGAATAGTACCCGATTCAAAAGAACATTGTTTCGTAAGCGCGGGCAGCAGCCTGTATTATTGGCAAGGCGGCGTTTTCACGAAACTCGAAAATCTGAAGATCGGCGTCGGTTCCATATACGACATAGTGGAACGAGACGGCAGATTGTGGCTTATGCAGGACGGAGGAATATACTCTGTTAACAAAGCTCGTTTGCTTTCGGGTGAAAGAGTACACGCTACTAAATACGGAATAGGGAACGGGCTTACCGGTTCGCTTAACGTAAACAACTGGAATTATCTCTCTCCCGAGGGCAATATTTACATAGCTACGAGAAACGGCGTAAGCGTATTCGATTTCAGAGCGATTTCTTCGAATACTCCGAAGCTTGTGATAAACAACATTACCGTAGACGGCGTAACTTACGAAAAACCGACGAAACTTACTCTTAACAGCAGTGCGAAGCGTATGACGGTAAGTTTTTCGGCTCTGTCTTTTTCGGGCGCGGAAGATTTTCGTATCGCGTATCGACTCATTGGGTTTATCACAAAAGAAACGGTTATAGAAGACGGGGTAAGCGGCACCGTGAGTTACACTAACCTTGCGGGCGGAGATTATACGCTCAGACTTCGCGTTTTTAACCCCGAAGATCCCGACAGCCAGAAAGTTCTCGAAATAAACATCGTAAAGGAAAAGGGCATAAAGGAACAGCCTCTTTTCTGGATAGCGATTAATTTCGCGATAGTGCTTATCGTTTTCGGTATTTCTTATTTTGCAATTCAAGCAAAAAGCAAAAGAGAAGGAAAGCGGAAGCAAATGTACCGCAAAATAGTGGGGCAGGCGCTTCGTACGTTCGCGAACACGATCGAAGCGAAAGACTCTTACACAAACGTTCATTCAATCCGCGTGGCGTTGTATTCCAAGGAAATTACCCGCAGAATGGGTAAAAGCGTCGACGATCAGGAAACGGTGTACTATATCGCGTTATTGCACGATATAGGCAAAATTGCCGTTCCGGACGAAATTCTGAACAAGAAAGGGAAGCTTACTACCGAAGAGATGGAAATCATTAACACTCACACGAAGAAGGGCGGGGATATTCTGAAAGACTTCACCGCACTGAAAATGATTTCGGACGGCGCGCGTTACCATCACGAGAGGTACGACGGCACCGGTTATTGCGAGGGGTTGAAAGGAACGGAAATTCCGCTTACCGCTCGAATCATCTGCGTTGCCGATTGTTACGACGCGATGTCAGTAGACAGATGTTACAGAAAAGCGCTTCCTCGCGAAAAGATTTTGGAGGAATTCGAGAAGGGTAGCGGCACGCAATTCGATCCGGATATCGCCGCGATAATGATTCAAATGATAAAAGAAGGGGTTGTTCCGATCGAAACGCCGTCGGTGGCGATTTCTATGGACGAGTCGGCAATTACCCCCCCACCGACGGGGATTCCACGAAAAAAATAGATAAAAACTCGGTATAGTATAAGAAAAAATGCAGCAGAGGACTGAATAAAAATTTCTGCCCTCACGCGGCATTTTTTGTTTGGAAAGAATCTTTTTTGCGTCGGCATCGCATATGATAAACAGGCTCGTATGTAAACCGTTCTGCCACGCCGAAATTAAATATATATTATA
>JALEKY010000027.1 GCA_022768945.1 Christensenellaceae bacterium
ATACACCAACTACCTGACCGCGTACGTTTTAAAGAGAACGTTCGAATTTGCCTCGAACGCGAGAGAAACAGGCAAAAGCACGCTCGACCGCGCAGGCGTTACGAAAGAAGAGCTCGATTCGATTCGCGACATAGCCGAAAACCTGTATTTACCCGTTACGGAAAGCGGTATGATACCGCAGTTTGACGGATATTTTGACCTTTCGAGGGAGCTTGAAATCGACGGCGCGGGCACGGGCAAAAACTTCCAGATGAAGCAATCGGGACTATATCATTTAAGTCAGGTAATAAAGCAGCCGGACGTTGCGCTGCTATACTCTTACGTCAACGTGGGCGAACTCCCCTACTTTAACGGCAACTGGGATTATTACGAAGGTATGTGCGAAGCTTCTTCTTCGCTCACTTTCCCCGTTCACGCCGTTTGTTCGGCGCGCGCGGGCAGACCTGGCAGCTTTTTGAAGTACTTCGGAGAAACGCTGTTTATGGATATAAAGGATATACATAACTGCGCGTATCAGGGCATACACTCGGGTTGCGCCGCAGGCGGTTGGTATGCCGTTTATGCGGGAGTAATGGGGCTTTCGGTAAAAGACGGAGTAGTATACGCAAATCCCGCAAAAATGCCTTTCTGGAAATCCGTAGAACTGAAAATTAAAGTAAAAAATACGGTTATAAAAGCTACTTTAAAAAACGACGAATTCACTTTAACAAAGCTCTCGGGCGAGAATGTAAAAGTCGTTTTAAACGGAGAAGAAAAAATATTAAAAAGAAGCGTTTCGTGCAAAGCGAAAAGCTGAGAGAGGGAAAAATGATTAAAAAGCTACTGATGTTTATTATGTGCTTTACGCTGTTATTTTCGGCAACCTCCTGCATCAGTCGCGGCGGAGAAGATTCCTCCCCCGAACACAGCGGGGATACCGGCGCGAGCGAAGACGATTCTGAGGAAGTTTTACCCGTGAAAGAAATAGTTTATACCGATATGCTTTCTTCTAAAAACATAAATTTTTTCGGAAGAAATTATGTAAACGAAAGCCTCGGAATGGTTGAGTTCGACTACTCGGCGGCAGGCTTCGAAACGGAATTTACCGGGACAAAACTTACCGCTACCATGTACGGTAAAGACAAAGCGGGCCACGGCAATACATATCTGTCCGTTTTTGTCGACGGCGACGAAAAGATATTAGAGCTTGAATCAAACAAACAAAAGGACTACGTGTTGTGCGAAGGGCTCGGCGAAGGGACTCATCGCGTAAAGGTTTTAAAGAGAACGGAGCTTGCGTTTACTCAGGCGGGTATATCCAGAATATGGTCGGACGGGGATATTCTGAAAGCCCCCGCGAGAAGAAAACTGAAATTTGAGTTTTACGGCGATTCCATTACCTGCGGATACGGGTCCGTTTCGGAAATCGGCGATAAGGGCTTTAAAACGGCAACCGAAAGCGCACTATCCACTTACGCTTTCTTTACTGCCGAACACTTTAACGCCGAGTGCAATTTTATTTCATACAGCGGCTGGTACGTTACTAAGAGTATAGACGGCACCGAGGGCGGTGATATATCTAAAGTTTATGACAAGTACTCTGCGGCAAACACGGACGAGTGGGATTTTTCCTCCTACGTTGCGGATATAGTAGTAGTTAACATAGGCGCAAACGATGAAAACTACGTTAACCTGAACGTTTCCGATAAAAACACCAAGGGCGAAAGAATAGAATATTTCGACGTAAAATATACGGCTCTTATAACAAATTTAAGGCGAAAATATCCGAACGCATATATTTTCTGCGTTACGGGAATGCTCGGTGAAAACACGCTGCCCAACACGATTTTAAGTGTTGCGGAGCTGAAACAACTCGACGGCGACGACAAGATTTTCGCCACCACCCTGTATGCGAGGGATAATCCCTCGGAACTCGGTACCGACGGGCATCCGAGCGAAAGCGCGCACAGAAAAGCCGCAAACGACTTAATAGAGATGATAACCGACTGCGTTCCTGCGGAGGTCTTAAACAAATGACCGACGATTTATATTCTCCTTTTTGGAATGGCAAGGTAACGGAAGAAAGCGTTATCCTCGTAAAAACGGGAAACGAAAAACCGAAAGGGAATTTGCTCTTTCCGCCTTGTAAAATTTTAAAAGTAACTTCCTTTGACGGGGAAAAAGAGTTTTGCGAAAATGATTATTCTTTTAGCAACAACGTGTTTTTTGCAGAAGCTAATTCCACTCTGCCCTTTATGACCGAGGATATGACTCGGGGAGAAGGAAAAGCCAAGGAAGAAGGGCTCGGAGTGATGGACGGACTCGTCTTTACCGAGGGTACGGGCATTGTAAAATACCAGATAAAAGTCAGTTATCTTTATGACGCAGAAAAGTATAAATGGGGCGTTTTACCTGAGAAAAAGGCGGCTAATTTAAAAAATTTTTATAAAAAAGGAAATGCCGGCGAAAGACTCGGAATTCTTCTTTACGGCGACAGTATCGCTGCGGGTTGCCACGCTTCGTCCGTTTTAAACTATCCGCCTTACTTGCCGATATGGGGCAAAACGATATCCGAAAAAATAGGCGAACGCTTCGGTGTAGAAACGGATTTCACGAATATTTCCGTAGGCGGTTACATATCGAGGCAGGGGCTTGAAAACATCGACGAAAAGCTTTCCTCCGTTACTGAGGGAAGCGTCGATCTTGCGATTTTGCATTTCGGTATGAACGACGGCTCGTGGAAAGTCACGTGGGACGAGTATAAATCGAATATGCAAAAGATGATAGATACGCTGAGAAAACATTCGCCCGAGTGCGATATTCTTATCATATCGAATCTTGTCGCAAATCCTCTTTGCACGCAGGATACCGAGCTTACGGCTTCGTATTTGTCCGCGGACAGAGAGCTTGAAAAAGAAAACGACAGAACGGCGGTAGTCGATATGACGTCGGTCTGCCTCGAACTTTTAAAAACGAAAAAGGGGCTTGATTTATATGCGAACGACATAAATCACCCCACAGACTTTTTTGTAAGATTATTCGTAACTTACGTAACGGAAAGTATATTATAAAGGGATATCGAATATGAAAAAATTTATTACGATTATAATGTGCGTTATTTTAATGTTTTCTTTTGCCGCATGCGGCAACGGCGAAGATTCTTCTTCGCCGACGGGGACAAGCGCGAGTAGTCCCGATCAATCGTCAAGCAGCGGAGGAACGGTTTCTTCCACGCGTTCCGAAGACTACGTTTCGCTTTGGAATACCGATTTAATCAAAAACGAAACGGTAATGCTTCAGGAAGACGAAACTGGTTGGATAAGCGGCGGATTGCTTTTCGAACCCACCGAAATAATAGAAGTAAAGAACTACGATCTTACGGTTTCTTTCGACGCAAGCGATTACGAAATGAACGGTCGTTATATGGAAAGAACCAAAAACTCAAAAATGCCCTATATGAGCTACAAAATAGTGAGCTGTTCGGATTTGAGCGGCACGAACCTTAGCTCTTTAGGCGGGCTGGTTTTTACAGAAACGAAAGAAATCGCTTCTTATCTTATCAACGTTACGTATAAGTACGACGCGAGCAAGTATGGTTTTTCTTTCCGCCCCGAAAACAAAAGCGAAACTCTTTCGAATTTCCAAAGGAAAATGAGAGAAAAGAGAGATGTTAAGCTGTTTTTGTACGGCGACAGTATAGGCGCGGGTTGTCACGCGTCGTCCGTGCTCGATTATAACCCGCATATGCCTATCTGGGGCAAGGCGGTAGCAAACGAGCTTTCTACACATTACGGAACGAAAGTGGATTTTTATAACGGCTCGATGGGCGGCTGGACGAGCGGCGACGGCGCGAAAAACATTGCGCAGAGAATTTCCGTTGTCCCTTATGATGCGCCCGATATAGCGATAATCGAATTCGGTATGAACGACGGCAGCGCGAAAGTTTCGGCAAACACATACGCAGGGAACATAAAAACGATTATTTCCACGATAAGAGAGAGCGCGCCCGATTGCGATATCGTGTTGATTTCCACTATAAAAGCAAATCCGCTCGGCTCTCAGGACAAAAAGCTTACCGGTTCGTATCACGACGAAAACGTTAAAATCTGCGAAGAATACGAAAGGTGCGTTACGGTTAATATGACCGCTCTTTGCGATGAGCTTTATTCCAAAAAAGACGGGCTCGATCTTCTCGCGAACAATATCAACCACCCGAACGATTTTCTCGTAAGATGTTTCGTTATGAACATTCTCGACGTAATCGAAGGATAAACCATGAATAAGATTTTTGCGCTTATTTTTGCGATTTTTATATTGACAAGCTGTTTTTACGCTTGCGGAGAGGATAAATATCCCGAATACGATCCGTATGCGGATTTTCTCTCCGGCGGACTTATGCAGAACGAAACTGTCGTTCTTACAGAGAATGCGGACGGCAGCTTCTCCGGAAAATTGCTTTTTGCCCCGAAAAAAGTTCTTTCGGTTAAAAACTATACCCTTCAAAAGACGTTTGCCGAAAGCGAGTACAGCGTAAACGGCAATGTGATTTCCGTTACGGCGAGTTCGTCGCTTCCGAAAATGACAGCGAAAATGACTACGGGAGAGGAAGGCGTCGATATTTACGGATGGAGCACGTATGATACCGGCTACGTTTTTACCGAGGGGTTAGGAATAGTTATGCATCAGATAGCCGTGACTTACACTTATGACGAAAAACTTTCGTTCGGAGTAAAAACGACGTACGAAGGGGATAAGCTCGTTAATTTCACGGCGAAAATAAAAGAAAAACAAAAAACCGGCGTGTTTCTGTACGGCGACAGTATTTCGTACGGGTGCAGCTCGTCCGGTATTCTCGGCACGGCGCCGTATCTTCCAGATTACGGAACGGGCTTTGCCGAGGAACTTTCAAAACGCAGCGGGGCGGAAGTTTTGCTTTATAACGGCTCGGTCGGCGGCAGAAATTCGAGTGACGGCGTAAACGGTTTTGATTCCGCGCTCGACGTAGCTTCCGCGTATTTTAAAGAGGCTCCCGATTTGTTTATCGTTGCGTTCGGAATGAACGACTGCGCGCACAAAATAAGCAAAGAGCAGTATAAGAAAAATATCTCCGCAATGATTGAAAAAGTGCGTTTAAAATGCGAAAAGACGGACATTTTAATAATTTCGACTATAATGTCAAACCCGAATTCTTCGCACGACAAGTCGCTTTTCGACGCGTATAACGAAGCCAACGACGAGCTGTGCGGCGAGTATGAACGGGTTGTAAAACTCGATATGACCGAGTTCTCGCGCGAGCTTTATAAGACGAAAAACAGCCTCGACGTGCTTGCCAATAACGTAAATCACCCGTCGGATTTTCTCGTTCGTTGTTACGACGTATGCCTTTTGAAAAAACTTTTTGATAAGTAATAACATTGCTTTAACGAAAGCGGACAAAAATAAAAAATTAACTTAAAAAGGTCTGAAAAAGGGTTGACAACGAATTCAAAATGTGTTAATCCACATATAGAAGAGACGGAATAAACTGTCGAATCGACAATTTTATGTGTTTTGGCAAAACCGTTGTGAAGCGGCGACGCAAAGCCATGGGACTTGTTTGAATAAGTTAGCCAGGTTGCAATCTTGTACATTGAAAAATGTATGATTGCAGCCTTTTTTGTTTCTTTGTGATAATTTCGCGAGTTTTTATTCCCCCAAGCAGAAAACGAAGCGACATTCGAGCGAAGAAGCGGCTAAATATCTGTTGAAGGAGTTCTTTATATCGATTACCTCCAAGGCATAAACGAGTATATAAAGCGTTTCCTCAACGATTTATCGATTGCGCATGAGGCGTCTTTTCCCCCAATCTGACGGCACGGCGCTTCGGTAAGAAAATTTCTGTTTATTCAAAACGCCGAAAAGACGGAGCGGAGAGTAAACGTTATATATAAGAGAGTAAACGTTATATATAAGTATGTTGGAGCGGAACGATGATAAACGAAGAAAAAATTTCCGAATACGTCGCAAAAAGCGTTGAAAGCGGGGTAAAACCGCTGGAGCTTTATTTCGAGCCGATATACGACTGCTACTATGGGGAACTGAACAGTTTCCGCGCGGGGCTTAAGATAAACAGCATAATAAGCGGCACGCTGAAAGCGGAAGACTACTTAAACTCGGGGCTTTCCTTTGGCGTAATGAACGAACTTAGCCTGAGGGCGATAAACAAAGCCGTAGCGGCTGCCGAAAAGCTAAACGACGGCGGTTCGGATTTCAAATGGCTGTCGGTGAAGTGTTCTTCATCGCTTATAAAAGAAAAAGATTTATACAAAAAACTTGTTGAAATAAAGGGCGGAAACTTTGCTCACGCCGCCGAAATCGAAGGGCAGGCTACAATCGGCTCCAATAGCGAAAACGGCGGTTTATCTGCGAAAAACGGGGCTTATAAGCAAGTAAGCACCCCGTTAAACCAAGAAAGCGCCTCTTCGGCGCAAAAAGTGTGTGTGGAATTCGGGGCGGAAGTAATGAAAGAGAACGCAAGCGACGTAAACGCGGCGTTTAACGATATAAGGTCTGCGGGAATGCGCGTTGCGGTAAGCGGTTACGGGGGCGAAGATTTCCCCCTCGAAAAGCTCCTTAACGTTTGCCCGGACTATTTGTATCTCGATAAAAAGATAACCCGGCTTGCTTCGGACAGAGAAAAACAACTTGCCGTCGCGCCGATAATAAACCTTGCCCGAACACTTGGAGGCGAAGTTATTGTAACCGACCTTACCTCGGACGAAGAACTGAAAGAGTTCAAAGCACGCGAGTGCGTGGGGTTTATCCCGGGCGAGGGGTACAAAGGGATACTCAATATTCCCGAAGCTAAAGAATATTCCCTTAAAGATATTTTAAAGCTGAAACGCGTATAAAAACGCTACCCCGAAAAACGCGTGTAAAAACGCAAACCGGCGCAAAGTAAAAGAGCGGCAAAAAACGGGTATTTCGGGAAAACATTCAACCAAAAATACAAGAGGAAAAGCAGATGTTTGAAGTAAAAAAGCCTTCCTCGTCGTTAGAAAAATTAGCAGGTCAGGTAAAGCGACAGCGAAAGATGGAAAGGGTAATACCCGCCTTTATCGCGGTTGTACTGATATTATTGATATTGATATACGTAATATCGGTGCTGTTTAACAGATACGGCAGCTTTACCATAAAGGTAGAAGATTTCGGTAACAACGATTACGCGCTTGCTCTGTCTGAGAACGACGAGTTTCTCAATTCGTCGTCGCGGCTGAACGCCAAGGAAATAAGGGACGCGACGTGTATAACCTATACCAATCTGCCGGACAATCTTAACGACGTAAACGGCTCGCACAACGGCGATAACTACCTCGCCTACACATTTTACTTAAAAAACGCGGGCAAAAAGGTCTGCACTTATAATTACTCGCTTATCATTACGAGGGCGACCGTAAATATAGACGCGGCTGTGCGCGTGAGGGTATATTACAACGAAAATTATTTCACTTCTTCCACGGGCGAAACTAATTATTCGGGCGAATATATCGACTATGCAAAGCCTAAAACGGGCAGCAACGGAGAGGTGGAAATCAATCCGGATAACCGTCCGCTCACGAATTTTTATTCAAACAGTATAATAACGCAAAAAAACATAGGTAACTTTTACCCGGGCGATATTGCCAAAATAACCGTGGTGATATGGCTGGAGGGGGAAGATCCCGATTGTAACGACGATATTCTCGGCGGTCAGTTTAAAACCGATATGGTATTTAAAGTGTTGGGCGCGGAGGATGAAAAGAATTAAATCGCTTCCGAATTGCGGCAAATTCTTAACCTGTTTATTTCCCATCCCCTTGCGGGCGAAGTTTTTGCCGCGGTCGGATGTAAAAACAGAAAAAGTGCCGTATATCGCATATAAACCAAAGTTTTTAAAAGCCAAACAAACGTCGGATTTGGGGGTTCGGCGTAAAAAAATTTTTAAACAAAAACAAAAAAGGAGAATTCTTATGAAGAAATTCAAGAAAATCATCCCCGCGCTTTGCATGTTACTTGTAAGCGCAGTGTTGCTCGGTTCGTCTACCTACGCATGGTTTTCGCTCAACAACAAAGTAACCGTAACCGGCATGCAGGTTTCTACCAAAGTCGATAACAACTTGCTTATTGCAGATTCCACCGAAGGAACGGTAAAAGCGGCAGAAAATGCTTTCGGTAATGCTTTAAATCAATCCGTAAATGGCGAATTACAGCCGGCTTCCACTGTAGACGGCGTTAACTTCTTCTATACAAATGAAGCTAAGGCTAACGGCGAAGCAATTAAAAAAAGCTATTCTGCAGTATCGGACAATAAGATTACTATTGGCTCGAAAGATTATCAGGCTTATGCGCAACAAGTATTTGAGTTAAAGGCTATCAATACTTCCGCAAGAGACGTTTACGTAAAACTTTCCACGCTTAACTTATTATATAACGGTTCCGCAGTTACTGTCGAACAAGCATACCGTGTGGCAGTATTCTGCCAAGATTTGGCTGACGGTGGAAATGCATATAAAGCTTTTGGTACCGCAGCAAACAGCATTTTTACAATAGATGGCGCTACTAACTTCACTACAGGAGAGGCTGTTAATAGTACGACTACGACTGCAGCAGTAACTTATGGTACTAAATTCTTTAAGAGCGTTTCTGCTAATTCTACCGCATACTACAAAATTACCGTTCGTATGTGGCT
>JALEKY010000047.1 GCA_022768945.1 Christensenellaceae bacterium
ACGGAGAATTTCGGGAATACGTTTTCCCCGAAAACATGCCCGATTTTCAATTTCTTTTCGTGATTAGTGATAACAGCGCCTCCGTTCATCTCGCTGCCCGTTCCGACCATCGTCAAAACGCAACCTACGGGAATTACCTTATAGGAATATCTTCGCGAGAATATAAATATAAAACAGTTGAAACAAAAATACGTAAAAATATCCCGCCGCAAAAAAGCGACGGGACGATTTTTTTAGTTATTTAAGTTCTTTTGTATGTATGCCGAAAAGCGACAGCCGCCGCCTTTAAGACGTTTTACATTTCCGGCACGAACATAACGCCGACCGAAAAAGCAAAATTTGCTTCTCCGTATAATTCGCTGACGTATTTTACGTTAAAAGACACTTGAGAATACTCGTCGGTACTGCCCTCGTAGGTTACCATATCTCTCGTTATGATAATCTCTGTATAGGTGCTGCCGTACTCCAATACGACGAATAACTTTTGACCGACGATATTCTTTTTGATATATTCTTCGATATCGTCGCCTTTGTACAGCTCTGACACGACGAACTCTCCCTTGAGTTCTCTGATTTTATTCGATTTTATCTGTTTTACAGTCATGTCGAAAGAAGAGAGAAGTTCTTCTATGCTATACTTACTCGTTGCGATTTCCACTTGAAAAACATAGGATTCGGCTCCTCCCGTCATTTCCTGCCAATAACTTACGTCATAACCTTTTGCGACGAGAGCGTTCCACTCCGTGCGAATTTGTTCTTTCGCTTTTTCTTTAATCTCGGCTAAATCCGCCCTGAGCAAATACGGACTTACTCCGTCGTCCCAAGTATACGTTTCGCCCTCTTCGTGCGATTTTATCCAATTTATCGAAAACTTTTTGTTTGCTATATCGAGGGTGCAGTAAGTCGGCCAACCGAAGCTATATCCGGCGACGCCGTAAGTCTGCCCGAAATTGAAAATCGCAACGTACCGACCGGCAACGGAATACTCTCCGAAAACCGCTACAAAACCCGGAAGATTTACCTGGGTTCCGTCTAATTCTATTATCGGGGCTCCTTCGGGACGGTAATAATCGATTGTTTTGGTCTTTCCGTCTATCGCGAAGAGTCCTGTGCCGAATTCTGCCTGACCGTCGAATTCTATTTCGATATAATCGTTCTTGTCCGTATAAGCGAAGCAGCCGTTGTAGCGTTTGTCGAATTTAACGTATCCGTTATCGTACATAGTAACGGAAAGCTCTCCGCCTTTATCCGAGTCGTCCGCGAAATATCCCGCCGAACGATATTGCCCGATTACGCTCGCGCGTTCCATATCCGGCGCAACGCAAACCGTGACTTCAAAAGAATTTTCGTATTCGCCTACGGATAGCCGGATCGTCGCGAAGTATACTCCCTTTTTGTTAAAATCTACGTTCACGACGTTCACCGTATCCGAAGTCGGCGCGAAAACTTTTGTCGTGCCGTCGCTGTAATGCAGAGTGATTTTATATTCCGAAATTATTTGCTTAACCAAATCGCCCGAGGTCGCACCCTCTTTGATTTCGAAATAGGTTTTTCCGCTCGCCTCCGCTTTCTCGACGTAAACGGTACCGCTTAAAGATTCTATCGCGTTTCTTATTTCCCGAAATCTTTCGTCCGCCTCGCTTAACGTTGCGGCGCCCTTGAGATAATCGACGAAATTGTCCGATATTCCCGCCTTTTTGCGAGCCGCCTCGATTATCTGCTCGTTGAACAAAGAAACATAAACATAAGTCAGTTGCGTATATCCGGCATTCCAGCTATTGCCGTATTCGGCGTATTGCAAAGCGTTTTCAAGCGATTTAAACCCGTCTCTGTAAAACGCTTTTGCCTGTTCTTCCGTTTTACACAAATCCGCTACGTACAGGCATTGATTTTTAAGCAACTCGTACGAGGGAACGGACTGCGCGTAGCCTTGCCACATATCGTTTATGTCTTTTTTTATCGCCGCCATATAGGCGCTCAAAGCGGCTTTTTCCGCAAGCGGAAAATATTCTTCTTCGATTTTTTTTCTGATTGCGTTAAGCTCGCTTTTCGTGGTCGCTTGTTCTATTTCTCTGTAAAGCTCGTTTCCCTTCGCGTAAACTTCGTCGCCCAACTCTATGCCGGGATACGAACTCAAAAGTTCGCCGTTCTTTTCGACAATCAAACTACTAAGCTCCGCTCTCGCTGCCTCTATATCGATTTCGCCCGAACTTCCTTCGAAACTCGCTATAAGCTCGTCTAAGTAAGCGATGAACTCCCGTTGATTTTCATAAACCTCTTCTACCGTTTTCGAACCGTAAAACTTATTATACCAAGCGTTTATTTTGCTTTGAATATCCGGGGTGATTTTATCCGGGTAGCCGGAGTTTATTCTGTTCATTCTGTCTTCTATTTCGTTCAGGCAAATCTGTATCGTGCCCTCTACCGTGGGACGGGAATAATAGTCCGAAATTTCCCTCGTAAGCGCGTCGAACTTTTCTTTTTCCAAGTCGACTTCTTCCCGAGTCGAAGCCCCTCTTATTCCCGACAAAATGCCGTTATATTTCTCTGTAAATTCCTCGTTGCGGGGTAAATCGACGTATTGTTCCGCGACTCTGTTCCACTCTTCCGTTACGTATGCCGTCATATAAGATTTGTAAGACTCTACGTCTACGGTTAAATTTTCCCGTATTTCTTCAACCAAAGCCGAATACTCGCCGCCTATGGCGTTCAAAGTCTCCGCCGTCGTCGCGTTTTCTATCTTCGTAACGATTTCGTTATATTTTTCTTCGTATTCCGATTTGCTAAGTCCCGGATAAAAAGTCAAAAGCCGTTTCCAGGACTCGTTGATACCTGCCTTGATCTCGGCTTTAAGTTCCCCTACGTCGTCGGTCTCTCCGCTCGAATCGCTACCCGTGTCGCCGCTCTCTCCGCTGCCCGTGTCCGAAGCTTCGCTGCCCGAAGTACCGCCGCTGCCTGTGTCGCTATCCGTCACGTCGCACGCCGTAAAAAACAACCCGCACGCAAAAAGAAGCAAAACGCTTAAAATTACCGCAAAAAATTTGTTAAACATATTTTTTCCCTTTCCTTTATATTGTCCGATAAAGCCTATCCCCTAAAAGCTCTGTCTTTTGATATTTTATCACATATTTCGAAAAACGTCAATAAATTACAGAGCAAGAGCCACGTGTTTCTCAAAAAACACAGCCGGAATTTCCGTATGCCAAAACAAAAGAAAAAGCGCGGTTTTGCTCCGCGCCGTTTTTATAAAAATCGTTAATTCCGAAAGGCAAACTAACGATTGCTTTCCCTATCTTTTTTATCCTCTTTTAAAATCTCCTTTATAGCAAAGAATTTTAAGCCGTTCGGCGCCGCGCCGTACAGACGAAGCAGAAAGTTACGGTTTATCGAATAAGAGAATTTCGGCTTTTTCTTTTTTAATATTCCTTCTGCCTTTTCCGCGATTTTTTCGGGCGGAACACACTTTGATTCCACCGCGTCCACTATCTTTTTAAAACGCCTCGCATTGCATTTGTAAAGAGACGTTTTTTCGCAAAAATAGTTTAACGCCTTCGTCGATACTCCGAGCATGTTCGTTTTCACCGCGCCCGCCCTTATAACCGAAACGTGTATACCTAAAAGCTGAAGCTCGTTTCTGAGCGAAAAAGCGTACTTGTCGAGCGCGGCTTTTGTTACCGCGTACAGTCCGGTAAACGGCAAAGGATCTATCGGGGCAAGCTCGCTCGTTGTCATAACGATTTTGCTTCCTTTTTTTAAAAGCGGCAGAAAAGTTTTGTTTATAAGATACGCCGCGCGAAAGTTTACCGAAAAAATTCTGTCGAAGTCTTCCGTCGGTACCTCTACGAGCGAATCGAGCATATATATGCCGGCAAAGTGTATTATCGCAAACAGCTCGTCTGTTTTGCTTTTCACCTCGTTAAACGCCGAAATCACGCTTTTTTCGTCCGTTACGTCCGTCTTTACATATTGAACGTCTTCTTCTTTTACGGGCGAAATATCGAGCGCGAAAACTCCGTATCCGCAGTCTTTGAAACGCCTCGCCGCGGCTCTTCCCATTCCGCCGGCAGCACCGGTAATCAAAACGTATTTCATAAAAAGATTATAGCGAACGCCTTCCCTTTTTTTATTTTTCTTTAAAATATTCTTTTATCGCTTCAAAAGCTTCTTCGGTGAGAACGTGCTCCACCCTGCAGGCATTTTCTTCCGCTGCCGAACGGTCAAGCCCCATTTTCACGAGAGCGTCTGTTAAAATATTGTGACGAAGAAAAACGTTTTCCGCCTTTTTCCTGCCGCTTTCGGTAAGTTCGATAAGTCCGTCTTTTTTGACGACGATAAAGCCGTCGTCTTTCATAATCCCTACGGCGCGCGAAACGCTCGGTCTGCTGTAGCCGAGTTCTTCCGCAATTTCTATAGACCTTACGCTACCCTTCCTCTTTTGAATTTTAAGTGTCGTTTCAAGATACATTTCTGCGATTCGTTATCGTACATATTGCACCTCGACTCTCATATTTTTGAATTATTATATCACAAAAGGCAGAAAAAAACAAGCAAAAAGCCCGTTTCGAAGCAAGAAACGGGCTTTTTAACCACAGAAATTGCGTTATTTAATTTTCCACTTGCCGCTATCCGACTGCAAATCGACCATATGCTTATAAATGCCGCCACGGCGATATAATTCGTCGGGGCTGCCTTGTTCGGCAACCACACCGTTTTTCAGTACGACGATTTTATCCGCGCCGGCGACCGTTCTCATTCGATGCGCGATAACCGGCACGGTTTTGTTTTTGATAAGCCTTGAAAGCGCGGTCTGAATGAGCGTTTCGCTTCCCGTCTGAATATCCGGCGGCGAAAACGCCGAAAATATTCCGGTTACCATAAAAAGGGCGCAAAAAAGTCGCCGATATTTTCTATCGCCGACTTTGACCTTATTCAGGTAAAACCCTCTACTTTAACTATACAAAAGAAAATAATCCTGACGATACTTCTCGCCAGGATTATCTTTTACCCAAGTGTTCGACTTGTTACGGTATGGTGGAGACGGAGGGGCTCGAACCCCCGACTTCTTGCATGTGAAGCAAGCGCTCTGACCAACTGAGCTACGCCTCCGAAAAAATTTTTCTTTATTTAAATATAACACATTTAAACTTTGAAATCAACCGATTGAACG
>JALEKY010000071.1 GCA_022768945.1 Christensenellaceae bacterium
CGTTGAGTTCGAACGCAAAAAAGCTCTCGTCCGTTTCTTTCTCGATCTGACAACCCGTGAACGCCGTGAGCGAACAAACGACCGCGAGCGCAAACGCAAACGTAAGAATAATGTTTTTCATAATTTCACCTGAAGTGCGAAACGACCGTTTTTTCCTTTGGCGATGTTTCAGCCGTCGAAAATTGCAGCTCGTTTTCGCAAACCACTTTATTTTGTGATTACACACTATATATTATATACTACGTAATATATAATGTCAAGATAAAAATTCGGATTTTCGGCGTTTTCGGTTCAAATTCGGCTTTTGCACTCAATTCCCGAAACTGTTTTTCACATTTTTAAAGCAATTCTCACTCTTTCACCGACCAAAACTGCAAATACGGTTTTGATTATATCCGGAATTATATAAGGGATAACGCACGCCATAAGCGCGCCCCATACGGAAATCCCCTTTTCGTAAGTGAGCACAAACCAAACGGTTCCGAGCGCGTAACAAAGCACTACGCCTATATAAAGCGAGAAAATCATGCCGATTTTCTTCGGAAAGAACTTAAACAGAAGCGCGCAAGGAGGTATCAGTAAAAAACCAACGAGATACCCGCCCGTAGGCGAAGCGAATGCGCTCAGCCCCGACTTAAAACCCGAAAATACGGGCGCGCCGCAAAGTCCTAAAAGCAAATAGCAGAACACGGCGACAAAACCGAGTTTCCAACCGAGTACGGTGGCGACGAGCGCGACGGCAAACGTCTGCAGAGTGAACGGAATAAGCGTGGGTACGCTTATGTACGAGCAAACGGCGATAACCGCTACGCTCAATGCTATCAAGGCTATTTTTACGGAAACGCTCTTTTCCGCAAATCCGTTGCCGCCGAGAGAATTTTTTTCTCCTCTTTTAAGAGAACGATTGTTTTCCATAATATTCTAAAAAATGTGTTTTATTGATATTGAAAAGCAGAGCTTACGCCCGGGCTTTCGGATTTTTACCGCTTGCCCTCGATTATACGGTTTTTGCAAACGACCGAAATTGTGTTAAACGTACTAAAGGCTCGTTTAACACGGCAAAAACCGATTTATTACCGCAAAAATAGTTAGCGATAAGGAATGAAATCCCTAAAAAATTTATTTATTTTTTATCATCTTCTCGAGTTCTTTCATAAAAGTGGAAATATCCTTGAAAGAACGATAGACGGAAGCGAAACGAACGTAAGCAACCTCGTCGATCTCTTTAAGTCCGTTCATAACCATTTCGCCTATTTGCTTAGAGGTAACTTCCTGATCGAGACTGTTATAAATCTGCTTCTTCACGTCTTCGACGAGCTTGTCTATTCTGTACATCGGCACGGGGCGTTTTTCGCAAGCCTTTATGATGCCGTTTTTGATTTTGTTTTCGTCGAAAGCTTCCCTCGTGCCGGCGGCTTTGATAACGAGAATAGGCGTGGTTTCGACCGTTTCGTAAGTCGTAAAACGCCTACCGCAAGCCATGCATTCTCTACGGCGACGAATTGTGGAACCGTCTTCCGCGGCGCGGGAATCGACAACCTTGCTCTCAAGGCAGCCGCAATACATACATTTCATTTTTATATCCTCTTTGGTTTAAAAAATTTTTATCTGTCTTTATTACCTCTTCCGGCTTTCTTACGGGCGTTTCCAACGGAATAATTATTCTCGTTTACCCCCGTCTTTCTCACGTTTTCGGGCATTTTACGTGTTTTTGCCCGACCGTTTGAATACGACGTTTTTTTGCGCTTACGCGCGCGGAAGATTGTTTTTCTTTCTTGAAAGCCGTTCCTTTTCCTGCCGGCGCTGCCATTTTTACCGCGGCATTTTTACCCGAAGTCCCGTAACCGTTTTCAATTAAACCGACTTCTCTGTAAGCTTTTCTTACAAGCTCTCTGTTTTCGATTTTTCTATACTGTAAAAGCGCGCGCTGAATTCTTTTTTCTTCAGGAGTTCTCGGCACGTAAACCTGCTCCATAGTGTCGGGATCGATGCCCGTGTAAAACATACAGGTAGAACGCGTGGACGGTGTGGGATAAAAATCCTGAACCTGTTCGGGCATATAGTGTATCGATTTGAGATACTCCGTAAGTTCCACTGCTTCCTTTAAGCTGCAGCCGGGGTGCGAAGAAATAAGGTAAGGCACTAAAAACTGCTTTTTGCCGAGCTTTTGGTTTGCAACTCTATAGCTTTCCGCAAAGTTTTTGTAAACCGAAAAATTCGGTTTATTCATAAGCCTTAAAACTTTATCGCTGCAGTGCTCGGGCGCGACTTTAAGCTGCCCGCTTATATGATGCTTAACGAGCTCTTCAAGCACGGTTTTGTCTTTATCGTAGGTTATATAGTCGAAACGTATACCGCTTCTTATAAACACTTTTTTGACCTTAGGAATTTTTCTCGCTTTCCTTAAAAGTTCCACGAAACCGGTATGATCGACTTTCAAATTCGCGCAAGGTTTATAACCTATGCAGTATTTATCTTTACAAACGCCCGCCTTTACCTGTTTTTCACACGCAGGCTCGCGGAAGTTTGCGGTCGGTCCCGAGAGGTCGTGAATATACCCCTTGAAATCTTTATCCTCGGTGATTTTTTCTATTTCGGAAAGAATGCTTTCGTCAGATCGCTTCTGTATCCTTCTCCCTTGATGAAAATTGAGCGCGCAGTACGAACAACTGCCGAAGCACCCTCTGTGAGAAGTTACGGAAAATTTTACTTCTTCTATGGCTTTTATGCCGCCCTCTTCCTCGTACATCGGATGGTACGTGCGCATAAACGGCAGAGCGTATACTTTGTCCATCTCCTCCACCGTCAGCGGGAACGCGGGCAAATTCTGAATAACGAAAGAATTCTCCTCCTGCTCCTGAACGAGAACGGCGGCGTTGAGAGCGTCGGTATTTCTCGATTGACGGCGGAACGCCTTTGCGTATTCTATCTTATTTTCCTTGCATTCTTTATATGACGGAAGAAGCGACGCCCCCGATTGAAGACGTTTTTCTTTTTCGGAAAAGTCCCCTAAAACGCACGTTCCGCGCACGTTTTTTATTTTTTTAAGAGGAATTCCCTTTTCGACCGCGATCAGGATATCCTTCATCGGATTCTCGCCCATTCCGTAAATGAGAATGTCCGCGCCCGTATCGTAAAGTATGGAGCGCATTACCGAATTCGACCAATAATCGTAGTGTGCGAATCTTCTCAAGCTCGCCTCTATCCCGCCGATTACGATCGGGCTTTCCGGGAAAAGCCTTTTTATATTTTTGCAGTAAACGGAAAGCTGACGGTCGGGGCGTTTGCCTTGCTTTGACGGCGGACTATACACGTCGTCAGTCCTTTTGCGCAAAGCCACCGTGTAGTTGTTCACCATGGAATCGACAACGCCTCCGCTTACGAGAAAGCCGTATTTCGGCTCGGGAAAAGTGAGATACTCCTCGTCGGTAAGCGGCTGAGGGATAATTCCTACGGAAAAACCGAAACTCTCTACTATTCTTCCTATGATGGCGTGACCGAACGTAGAATGATCGACATATGCGTCCGAGGAAATAAGTACGAAATCGACCTCGTACGGGTTATTCAATTCTTCTCTTTTAACGGGTAAAAACATATTTGCGTATAAATAACTTGCGGATAAACACAATATTGATATGTTGATACTTATGCGGGTACTCCTCGTCGTTTACGTATTAGCGATAAACGCATACGGATTTCTGCTTTTAAAATTTCAAAAAGACGGCGACGAACTCGGTGATTGCGAAAACAAAGTGCACGACGGAAAGCTGTTTATAACGGCTTTGCTCGGCGGCGCGCTCGGGATATTCGTGGCTGTTTTCGTATTAAAATACAGAATGAAGAGCATGTTTTTTATGGTGCTGATGCCTGTCGTCGCGGTGTTGAACGCATATCTGATTTTTCTGTGTTTTTCATCGGACGGCTTCTTTTACGGCGGAAGATACGTAGGAGAACTCTCGGCTTTTCCGAGAAATCTTACTATCGACCTTGGTAAAGCAGTAAGCGGCGGCGGTATACGCACGCTATTTAATTATATTTTAACACAATTCTAAAAAAAAGTAAATAATTTATTTCGACGAAATAACGGATTTTTGCCTGCATTACGCTAAAAACGCCTCGTTTTAAGTATGCCGGCAAAGCATAATCCGTAAAATTTAAAACGCTTGAAAGCACATTTTCATTTCCCTTGACGAAACGCACCGTAAAATTGTATAATATAAAAGGAAATTCAAACGAAGGAAAGAATATATGGACATAAAAAACATACTGTCGAAATGCGACCATACGTTGCTTTCGACGACCGCCACGTGGGAAGATATCAAGCAAATTCTCGACGACGGAATAAAATACGGCACGGCAAGCGCGTGTATTCCCCCATGCTTCGTAAGTCGCGCGAAGCGCTACGTTTCCGATAAACTCGCAATCTGCACCGTTGTCGGCTTTCCGAACGGGTACCAGACTACGGAAACGAAACTTTTCGAAACGAAAAACGCGCTCGAAAACGGCGCGGACGAAATAGACACCGTTATAAACGTATGCAGTCTGAAAGAACAAAAATACGACGAAATACTCTTTGAACTGACCGAGCAGAAAAAACTGTGCGGCAATAGAATTTTCAAAGTGATAATCGAAACGTGCCTTTTGACCGAGGATGAAAAAATCAAAATGTGCGAAATCGTTACGAAAAGCGGCGCGGACTACATTAAAACTTCCACCGGTTTTTCCAAGGGCGGCGCGACAAAAGAAGACGTTAAACTTTTAAAAGCGCACGTGGGTAAAAACGTAAAAGTTAAAGCGGCGGGTGGAATTTCTTCGCTCGAGGACGCCGAGGAATTCATAAATCTCGGCGCGGACAGACTCGGCACGAGCAGAGTCGTTAAAGCAGTAAAAATGCTCGAAAGCGAAAATTTACGCTGAATTATTCAAGGAGAAAAAACTTATGGCAAACATACCGACGCCCCATATTTGCGCGAAAAAGGGGGCTTTTGCAAAAACTGTTCTCATGCCGGGCGACCCCAAACGCTCCAAATTCATCGCAGATAACTTCCTTTCAAACGCCGAGCTTGTTAACGACGTTCGCGGCGTACAAGGCTATACGGGCGAGTACAAGGGCAAAAAAGTATCGGTTATGGCTTCGGGAATGGGGCAGCCCTCTATCGGAATTTACTCATACGAACTATTCAACTTTTACGACGTAGAAAATATCATACGCGTCGGCTCGATAGGCTCTATCGACAAAGACCTGCACATAAAAGATATAATATTGGCGCAAGGCGCGTGCACGAACGGCAACTTCGCCTCTCAGTTTAATTTGAACGGTACTTTTTCCGCGATAGCCGATTTCGGTTTGCTTCAAAAAGCGGCGTTTTTATGCGAAAAAGGCGGCTTACGCTATAAAGTCGGCAACGTACTTTCGTCCGACACGTTCTACGATGATTCTTTCTCCCCTATGCTTTGGGCGAAGATGGGAGTGCTCGGCGTTGAGATGGAAGCGTACGCGCTTTACTGCAACGCGCTGAGATCGGGCAAAAAAGCGCTTGCGATCTGCACGGTGAGCGACAGCTTCATTTACGCGGATGAAAACGCCTCCGCCGAAGAGAGACAGAATTCATTCACGGCGATGATGAAAATTGCTCTCGACACGGCGACAGAGCTTTGAGCGAATAAAAAAAAATCGCCGAGCTATAAAGATGCTCGGCAAACGTAAAAATCGCCGCAAACTACAAAAGCTCGGCGGGCATTACAAAGACAATGAAAAGAGTATTTATAATAGTTCTTGACAGTTTCGGAATAGGAGAACTTCCCGACGCGTATAAGTACGGCGACGAAGGCAGCAACACTTTAAAAGCAGCGGCTTCTTCCCCGTTCTTTTCAATGCCGACGATGAGATCTCTCGGTCTTTTCAATATAGACGGGGTAACCTGTGCCGAAAAAACGAAAAGTCCTCTCGGCTGCTATGTAAGGCTCGGAGAAAAATCGGCGGGGAAGGATACTACGTCCGGGCATTGGGAAATAGCCGGAATTATTTCCGAAAAACCTATGCCCACTTTTCCGAGCGGATTTCCTGAAAAACTTATAGACGAATTTTCAAAACGCACGGGCAGAAAAATACTGTGCAACAAACCATACTCGGGCACGGAAGTAATAAAAGATTACGGAGAACAATCGATAAAGGACGGCGCGCTTATAGTATACACTTCGGCGGACAGCGTTTTTCAGATTGCCGCGCACGAGAGCGTAATTCCGCCAGAAACTCTGTATTCGTATTGCAAAATCGCAAGAGAGCTGCTCACCGGCGAGTACGCGGTCGGTCGGGTTATAGCGCGCCCGTTCGAAGGAGAATATCCTTTTAAAAGAACACCGCGCAGACACGATTTTTCTCTTAAACCGTTTGCACCGACAATGTGCAATTTAATTGCGAAAAAGGGGCTTTCTTGCATTTCGGTCGGAAAGATTTACGACATTTTCGCGTCAATGGGAATAACGGAATCTCACCCGATCGTAAATAACGACGACGGCATGGACAAAACTTGCGAAATGGCTAAAAAAGACTTTTCGGGGCTTTGTTTTACCAACCTTGTAGATTTCGACGCGGTATACGGACACAGAAACGACGTTGACGGCTATGCGAAAGCGCTTACCGAGTTCGACTGCCGTTTAAAGGAGTTTATTCCTCTTTTAAAAGAGGAAGATTTGCTTATCGTAACCGC
Organism: Christensenellaceae bacterium; assembly: GCA_022768945.1. Lineage (GTDB taxonomy): Bacteria > Bacillota > Clostridia > Christensenellales > Borkfalkiaceae > RGIG3732. Next base: position 6,711 of record JALEKY010000071.1, read on the forward strand.
AGACCACGGCTGCGATCCCTCCACCCCGTCCACCGATCATTCGAGAGAATACGTGCCCGCGATTTTTTACGGAAAGAATTTTAAAGGAGGAGTAAACCTCGGCACAAGGAGCAGCTTTTCGGATATTTCGGCAACCGTTTTGGAATATCTCGGCGTCGATAAAGAGAACACTTCCGGTGAAAGCGTTTTAAACGAAATTTTAAAGTAAAAAGGAGTTACGTCATGCGCGCATACGACATTGTAAAGAAGAAACGCGACGGGCGGGAACTAAGCGAGGAAGAAATACGCTTTTTGATAGGCGGCCTTACTTTAGGAGAAATTCCGGACTATCAGATTTCCGCCTGGCTTATGGCTGTTTATTTCCGCGGAATGAGCGAAAACGAAACGCTACATTTAACCGAAGCTATTCGCGACTCGGGTGAAAAGTCCCCTTTTTCTCATATTAACGGCATAAAAGCAGACAAACATTCTACAGGCGGCGTAGGCGATAAAACATCGCTTATAGTTGCGCCGATAGTCGCTTGCTACGGAGTTAAAGTAGCGAAAATGAGCGGAAGAGGTTTAGGCCACACGGGCGGGACGATAGATAAACTCGACTCGATCGACGGGTTTAAAACCGACCTTTCCCCCGAGGAAGCCGAAAAGGTAGTAAACGAAACGGGACTATGCATTATCGGGCAGACCGCACGGCTCGCCCCCGCTGACAAACTTCTTTACGCCCTTCGCGACGTAACGGCTACGGTCGACAGTCTGCCGCTAATCGTTTCGAGCATAATGGGCAAAAAACTCGCCGCGGACGACGACGTTATCGTTCTCGACGTAAAAACCGGCTCGGGCGCGTTTATGAAAACGTACGAAGAAAGCGTTCGACTTGCCGAAGCAATGGTAAAAATCGGCAAACGCGCGGGTAAAAAAATTTGCGCTTTGATTACGAATATGGATAAGCCGCTCGGCAGAGCGATAGGCAATTCTATCGAAGTAACGGAAGCAATTCAAACGCTAAACGGCAATGGCGAAAAAGACCTTACCGACCTTTCCGTAGAACTTGCGGCAAATATCCTTTTGCTCTCGGGAAAAGGCGACGGCGATATAAAAAAATGCCGTTTACTTGCGAAAAACGCCATTTCTTCAGGCGAAGCTTTAAACAAACTTATCAAAACCGTAGTCGCCCAAGGAGGAAAAAGCGACCTTATTCTCCACCCCGAAAACTTTAAAAAAGCACGTTTTTTTAAAGAATTCCATGCTTCGCAAGACGGCTACGTTTACAAAGTCAACGCCGAAAAATACGGCGAAGCGGCGATTCTTCTCGGCGCGGGCAGAGCTAAAAAAGACGACAAAATCGATTATACCTCAGGCCTTTACCTTAACAAGATTTACGGCGAATTCGTAAAAAAGGGCGAGACAATAGCCACGATGTATTCGAACGACGAAAAGCTTTTCTCTGCGGCAGAACAAAAACTTCGCGAAGGAACCGTTATTTCGAAAGAAAAGCCCGCGACCGAAAACGTTGTAATTGCAAAAATCGACTAATTTAATTCCCGACGCAGTGATTGCGTCAGGTATCCCTATTACTAATAAGATTATAAAGAAGAGAGTAGTATGAAACAACTTGACATCAGAAGCAAACTTGCAAAAAGACGCGGAAAGAGAATTTCTCGTTTCGCTTATTACGGCTTGATGAATTGCATAGCAAAGCCGTTTCTTATCCCTAAAATGCACCTGACGGTTATCGACCGCGTAGGAATGAAGAACTTTAAAAAGCAGTTTATCGCCGTAAGCAACCACACGTCGAGATGCGATTGGATGTACGTGGGCAGCGCGATTTCACCCCACAGAGCTAATTATATGGTGTCTTACACGGAATTTTTCCGCGCGCACATGCACGCCGTGTTCGACTTCGCCCATATGATACCGAAGAAGAACTTTACCTCGGACATGCATTCTATACGAGAACTTACCGATGTAATCAAACAAGGCGGAAACGTAATATTCTTTCCCGAAGGCAAATCGAGCATATCGGGCACAAATCAGCCGGTAATGCTCGGCACGGGCAAATTATTCAAACACTTCAAACTGCCCGTAATAGCAATGAAAATCAGCGGCGGCTACCTTTCCAACACGCAATGGAACATACAGGATCGCCCGGGTAAGGTTGAAATCACCGTAGACTATCTTCTGACTTCCGAAGATTGCGAAAAACTTTCCGCCGAAGAAATAGAGAAAAAGCTTAACGATGCATTTTACAATGACGACTTCGAATGGAATAAAAAAGCGCGCGTGAAATTCAAAGGCAACGACACGGTTGCGGTTAAGCTTGAAGAACACTTATACCTCTGCCCGAAATGCGGCAAGGAATTTACGCAAAAAGGCGCAGGCAACACGATTACCTGCCACGCCTGCGGGAACAGCGTTAAAATCGACGAATATTACGACCTGTCCCCCGCGAGCGAAAACGCCGTTATTCCGAAAACGCTCAGAGTCTGGTACGAGCTTCAAAGACGAAACGTGTACAGGCAGGTTATTTCTAACGAAAACTTCACGCTTACCGAAAAAGTCAAACTCGGTATTCAGCCGAACGACCATTACATAAACAAAAAATACACCTCGGAAATCGTAGGCGAGGGCGTTCTCACCCTTACGAGAAGCACTCTCTCTTTTAAAGGCACGAAAAACGGCGAACCGTTCGAAGTATCCGAATCCGTACTCAATATTCCCACCCTCGTGCTTGAAACGGACTCGTCGTATTTCGGAACTTTCGCGTTCGGAGATTATCTCGAATTCCACCCCGAAACCCCGTGCACGACAAAGTGGCTGCTCGCTACCGAAGAATGCCACCGCGCGGCGGGCGGAAAATGGAAAAACGAGCTTCCCGCGCAGCAATGGATTTACGAGGAAGACAAACCGACCGACAGAGAAAATTACTATTTGCACGATTTTTCCTCGCCAAGCAATGCCGATTGAATTTTCCATTCCGCCGATAGCTTTTCGGCGGAATTTTTATTACAACGCGTTTTTTCTTAAATGCATCGAAAAAGCAATTAGAGTTTCTTTTTTTCGTATATCCTGCGCCGCATACAAAAAAGCAACCTGTGGTTGCGCAAAAAACATACCCGAAGTTGGTTGATATTTCGGCTACGCAATGTTAGAATAAAGAAAATCTCCATTAAGTGGATAAAAAAATGTTAGCGGAAAAAATCGCAGCCGTAAGGCAAAAAAACAAACTGACGCAGGAAGAGATTGCAGAAAAACTCGGAATTTCAAGGCAGTCCGTACAAAAGTGGGAAAGCGGACTTTCTTATCCGTCAATCGATAAGCTCGTATCCCTTTCCAAGCTTCTCAACGTATCGATAGACTATCTTTGTAAGGACGAAAACTACGTAGATTCCGACGCCGGCAGAGTGGGCGGCGAGCTCAGACCGCAGTACAAATCCATTCACGAATGGGAATTGTATTCGAAAACGCTCCCCATCGAATACAGACAATGTATCGACGAAGGGTTGGACGCGGAAGCATATAAAGGCTTATTCTTTGCAGCCCGCGAAAATGCCGGACGGCGAGGAAAAAGAAAAAGTTTCGGACGTGATTTTCAACATAACGCAAAACGCAAAAATAAGAAGCGGCTACAAATACGACGAGCCGAATTCGCTTGCCGAAATACGAGCAAAACGCGACGGATTTAAACCGTGTTTTTCTAAAAAGCCCTCTAAATCTCACATTATCGCGCAAA
>JALEKY010000004.1 GCA_022768945.1 Christensenellaceae bacterium
TTTTTTTCCGCGCAACGGTTTTTAAAAAACAGATGTAATTATTGCGGTTTTTATGCGAATTGCTGTTACTTTTTAACATATTCACCGTGAGACCAGCTTTTCAGCTTTCCGTTTTCGGGCAAAATGAGATTTTTTAACATAAATTCACAAAAAAATAAAAAAATTTTAAAAAAGTTTGAAAAAACGCTTTACAAACGTTTTTATTTGTGGTAAAGTATAGGTGTTCTTAAGGGAAGAACAAATCAGTCCTCTCCCGAAAGACCTAAAAAGCTCATCATTTTCCCCCTTATCATATATTTTCCAAGGAAGCCGTTGACAGGATATGTCGGCGGCTTTTTTGGTGCAAAAAAAGCCGTTTGATTGTCGCGCGGGGCATAATCATCAGCCTGACGGCGAATTCAAACGGACTAGAACAATAGGGGAAATATCGGGGATTTCGTTCCGCCTTGCTAATGACACAAAGAATGAAATCCCTAAAAAAGTGTAAAACAAAAAGCAAGCGCAATAAATTACGCCTGCCAATCGGGAACGAAATTAGTTGTTTACTAAATTATTCCTTTTCGGTATCGTTTGCAACAACCTGAACACCGTCGTAATATCCGCATTTTTTGCAGACTCTGTGGCTCTGTTTCATTTCGTGGCACTGAGGACATTCAACGAGCGTGGGAGCCGTTACTTTGTAATTGCTTGCAAATCTTTTATTTCCTCTCTGCTTGGATACTTTTCTCTTTGGAACAGCCATATTTGCACACCTCTCTGTTAGTTTTTACATTTACAATTTTCTATGTTGAGATTCGCTCCGCACCCGAAGCAAATGCCTTTACAATCTTCGCTGCACAAAATCACAAGCGGGCAACTCGTCACTATAGCGTCTTCAACGGGAACCGTCAAATCGATAAGTCCCGCCCTTATAGGAAATTCCGCGCCCGGAGTTAAAGAATACTCCGCCTCGAAATCCTCCGAAACGTCGCAACAAGCTTTTTCCAGACAGCGTGAACATTCCCCGCTTATCTTGTACGAAACTCTGCCTTTTACTTTGGCGTCTTTTGCCGAGAGCGTAACCGTAACCGAAACCGTGACTTTTCCTTCGATATTCGCGCCCGGAAGCTCCAACAGTTGCCTTTCGGGCAAATATTCCAAAGTAAAGCCTTCGGAAGTTTTACCGCTCTGCCTGATTTTGTTTACGTCAATAGTCAACATTTTGTTTGTTACTTTCAAAAATATCGAAAAACGAATAGTTTTGCCCGATATTTTTGCTTAGCCTTAAAATTATATATTATTTTAAATATGTTGTCAACTTTTTGCTGTGACAATTTTAAAAAAAGACGGGCTTAAAGAAGGAAAAGCCGAAATTTCCGACTTATCCTCCTATTTAAAACCTTACTTGCCTTATGTTGCCCCGTCTTTCCATCTTGCATCGCCGCGTAAACCGCCGGCACCGGCAATTATTCGGAAAGTCTCGCGGTGTCGCGCGCGATAACGAGTTCTTCGTTGGTGGGGATAACGAGTACTTTGACTTTTCCGCCCTTTGCGGTGATGTCGTGAATATCCCCCGTTCTCTTATTGTTTTCTTCTTTATCTATTTCGACGCCGAGGAATTCAAGCCCCTCGGTTACTTTCGCGCGAATGAAACTGTCGTTTTCTCCTATACCCGCCGTGAATACGAGGCAGTCTATACCGCCCATAGCCGCAGCATATGCCCCAACGTACTTCTTTGTTGCGTAAGCGAACATATCGAGAGCAAGACGCGCTCTGTCGTTGCCGGCTTCGGAAGCCGCGGAAAGATCGCGGAAGTCGCTCGAAACTCCGCTTATGCCGAGCATACCGGATTTTTTGTTAAGATAAGTGAGAACTTCGGAAACGCTCATATTCTTTTTTGCGCCGAGGTATTCTATAATCGCGGGATCAATATCGCCGCTTCTCGTGCCCATGGGAACGCCGGCAAGAGGAGTAAAGCCCATCGAGGTATCCATACATTTTCCGTTTTTAACGGCGGAAATAGAAGAACCGTTGCCGAGGTGGCACGTAACGATTTTTAAATCGTTCCTCCCGAGGTACTTAGCCGCTTCCTGCGAAACGAAGAGATGGCTGGAGCCGTGGAAGCCGTATCTTCTCACCTTGTAGCACTTGTAATCTTCATAAGGAACCGCGTACATATAAGCGTAGTCGGGCATCGTCGAATGGAACGCCGTATCGAATACAGCAACCTGAGGAGCGGAAGGCATAATCGCCATGCACGCTTTAATTCCGGTTACGTTTGCGGGTTCGTGAAGAGGAGCGAGGTCGGAAAGAGCCTCTATTTTTTTGAGAACTTCGGGCGTTATGAGTACGGAGCCGGTAAATTCTTCTCCGCTGTGAACCACTCTGTGACCTACCGCGTCTATTTCGTTCATGGAAGAAATCGCGCCGTGGTCTTTGTCAGCAAGAGCTTCGAGAACAAGCTGAACGGCTACCTTGTGGTCGGGCATGGCTTTTTCGATTATTACTTCTTTGCCGTTTGCCTTGTGTTTGAGAAAAGAACCTTCTATGCCGATTCTTTCGCAGCCGCCTTTAGCGACGGCCTTCTCGGTCTGCATATCTATAAGCTGATATTTAAGCGAGGAACTGCCCGCGTTTATTACTAATACTTTCATCTGTCGGTTTCTCCCGTTTTTATTTTATATCTTTTTTTTTATTCCCCGTCAGGCGCGAATGCCGTTCGGAGCGATTACCATTGAATCTGAGTCTGAAGAGCCGTGATTGCTACCGCAACGACTATATCTTCGGCTTTGCAACCTCTCGAAAGGTCGTTTATAGGTTTAGCGAAGCCCTGGCAGAGAGGACCTACAGCCATAAATCCGCCGAGACGTTCGGTAAGCTTGTAAGCGATGTTGCCGGCGTCGAGGTCGGGGAAGATAAGTACGTTCGCGTGTCCCGCAACGGGCGAGCCGGGAGCTTTGGAAGCCGCAACCTTAGGTACGATAGCCGCGTCTGCCTGAAGTTCGCCGTCGATGTTGAGGTCTGGAGCAAGCTCTTTTGCTTTTGCGAGAGCCGCGAGAACTTTGTCTACGTCGGCGTGTTTCGCGCTGCCCTTCGTGGAGTGGGAAAGCATTGCGACTCTCGGGGTTAATCCCGCGATTGCCTTTGCGCTCTTTGCGGAAGCTACCGCTATAAACGCGAGTTTATCGGGATCGGGGTTCTGCTCGAGACCGCAGTCCGCATAAATGTAGCAGCCGTCTTCGCAGTACTGATTTCCGCATTCGGGAGCTATCATAAGGAAGTAGCTGGATACGAGCGGAACGCCGGGCGCCGTTTTGATGATCTGAAGCCCCGGTCTTAAGGTGTTAGCCGTGGAATGGCACGCGCCGGACACGAGACCGTCCGCGTCGCCGGCTTTGAGCATAAGAACTCCGAAATAAGTGCTGTCGTAAGCGATTTTGTTCGCGTCTTCTTCGGTCATACCCTTCGCTTTGCGAAGTTCGTATAAAAGTTTAGCGTACTCGGCGTGCTTTTCGCTCGTTTTCGGATCGATTATGTTTACCCCGGAAAGGTCCACGCCGGGATTGTTTTTTATTATTTCTTCTTTGTTGCCGAGAAGGGTTACTTTAGCGATACCCTCTTTAACGGAAGCGGCTGCGGCTTCTACCACTCTCGAATCTTCCCCCTCGGTAAGAACGATGTGCTTGTTTAAAAGCGATGCGCCGGATTTGATTTGCTCCATTACTTTTGACATAAAAATGTATCTCCTTTGACTTTTTACCGTGATTTTAAACGCGTTCCGCTTTTCGCCCCGGGATAAAAAATCCGTTCCGAACCTCACTAAAACGCTTTATAAATTTTTTTAAATAGTGTATATTAAACGTGAGGGCGGCGTTTAAGGTAAACTCGCCCGAGGTACGATTATACACACGCGTATATATTGTAATACTTTTTTAAAAAAAATAAAAGTATTTGAGGTGGTATTTTGAAAATTTGTTTGGCGGTTTGCGAATACAATCCCTTTCACAACGGACACGCTCTTCACCTTCGCTCGATGAAAGAGCTGACGGGCGCGGATTACGTCGCCGTTATAATGAGCGGAAATTTTACTCAGCGCGGAGAAATAGCCGTTTGCGATAAGTTTACGAGGGCGCGGCACGCGGTGGAAGCCGGGGCGGATGCCGTTTTCGAACTCCCGACGGTTTTTGCAACGGCAAACGCCGAAATTTTTGCCAAAGGCGCCGTTAAACTTCTCGGCGCGCTGCCGGGAGAAAAGACTTTGTTCTTTGGCGCGGAAAGCGGTACGAAAGAGGACTTCACCGTCGCCGCGAAAATACTTTCGGACGAAAGCAAAGAATTTAAAAAACTCCTTAAAACGCAGCTTAAAGACGGTATTTCGCTCGCGAAAGCCAAGATGAACGCGCTGAGCGAAATGCAAACGGATATGGACGTGGAACTGCTTAAAAGTCCCAACAATATTCTCGGCATAGAGTATACGCGGGCAATTTTCGAGGGCGGTTTCGATATTGATATTTACCCGTTCCCTCGTCAGGGAGCGGGCTACAACGACCTTAAAATTTACAAGGATTTATCCTCGGCAAGCGCGATACGTCAGGCTATAAATGACGGAAAAAAGAAAAAAATAAAAAAGAACGTTCCCCCGTTCGTGTACGGAGATTTGCCGGACAAACTTCCGTCTGCGGACGATTTGACCTTTTACAGCGTGATTATGAACGATAAAAAGACGCTTGCGGAAATTTCCGACTGCACCGAAGGGCTTGAAAACAGGCTGAAATCGGCGGCGAAAGATTCTTACAACCTTACCGAACTTAAGGAAAAGGTCGCGACAAAACGATACACGAATACGAGAATTAACAGAATACTTACGTCGTCGCTGCTCGGAATAAGCGAAAAATTTATAGATAAATGCATGCGCTCGGATTTATATCTGAACGTTCTCGCGGTGAAAGACGACAGCGTAAAATTGCTTTCAGAAATAAAACAAAATTGTAAAATACCCCTTATTTCGCGCAAAAACGACGTAGAATCGCTTAAAGGAACGGCGCTCGAATGCTTCGAGAAAGACGTCCTTGCGAACGATATTTACAACTTCGCGGCGGGGATAAAAACAAACGAATATATGATGCTTAAAGTGTAAAAGATTTTACATTTCGCTTATTTTATGGTAGAATAATTCTATGACAAAAGACAAAGTAAAAATCGTAATTTGCTTCGCCGCGGACGCGTTTTTCGTTCTGTTTATCGCGGGGATAATAAACCGATTTAAATTATTGAATATTCACGGTTTCAAAGTGAGCGAATATTGGGCGATAGTGGCTTTCGGCGTTACTATTTCGACTGCAATCGCCGTTTATGCCGCGATAAGGCTCGCGATATTGTTCCGCGCTTTGAAACGCCCCCCGGAATATGAAGAAAAACTCGAGGGCAACGTACCCGAACAATCCGTTCCGTCCGCAGTCAAGACGGAAACAACAGAGGAAGAAAAGAAAAACAAAAAGCTTACGCGGAGCGAAAAACGCAGAGAAAAACTTTTAAGCGACGACGAGCAAAAGATAAAGAAAAAGACGGATAAAGGAATTGTTTGCATTGCGATAATTGCCGTTTTTTGCGCGATATACGCTGCTTGGGCATTTTTTCCGTGCAAAATTTCATTCCACAATTACTCGTACGACACGTCAGCAAACCCCGTTGCCGGCATAGACGAAATCACGAATTACAGATTCTACTCGGACTATCTCGGCAGACCTTATTATTTATACGCCGTTTCTTCCGAAAAGGATATTCGCGTTAATTACACAGGCAAAGAGAAAGGCAGCGACGAGCGCGGCGAATACGTGAAATACACTTTTTACGGCGAAGAGAAATACGCGAAAATTCTCGATTGCGCGCTTAACCGCCACACCACGGCGACCTGTTCGCTTACCGTTTACAGCTATGCCGACTCGGTGATAAAAATAGAACACCATGCCGAAAAAACGCGTAACGGCGTTACGGAAAAATACGATTATTCGGGAAAGTATTACAGATACAAATAACCTATATAAAAACAGCGGAGAAGAGCTTTTCTTCCCCGCTGTCTTATTTATTAAAGAATTATTTAATCGTATACTTATAAATTTCGTTTTTGGGAACGTTGCGGTCTTTCGCAACTTGCTTTACGGCTTCTTTTTTATCCATTCCTTCGCTCAGATACATCGCGAGGTGCTCTTCCACCGACATATTTTCGAAGTTTTCTTTAATTTCTTCCGCGCCTTCGACCACTATAACGTACTCTCCGCGCGGTTCGTTTTCGTAGCCGTCTTTAAGCGAAAAATATTCCACGCTTTCGTGAAGCTTCGTGATTTCTCTCACCGCGCAGGCTTGTCTGTCCCCGAGAGAATCGTAAAGAGCGGCAACCGTTTTCGTAACGTCGTGCGGAGCACAGTAGAAAATCAGCGTGCAATCGAGGTTTGCGTACGGTTTTAAAAACTTTTTTCTCTCTCCCGATTTTTCGGGAAGAAAGCCGAGAAAAAGGAATTTCGAAGCGTCGAACCCGCTGAGAACGAGCGCGGTGGCAAACGCCGTCGCACCCGGAATAACCGTGTATTCGAGGTCGTTCTCTTTCAGAATGTTTACAAGCACGTTGCCGGGATCGGAAATCACCGGCATGCCCGCGTCCGAAATCAGCGCGACGTTTTTTCCTTCTTTCAGAAGCTCCGCGAGTTTTTCGCTCTCTTTTCTCTCGTTGAATTTATGATACGCGACGAGCGGCTTCTTTATATCGTACGCGGAAAGCAACTTCAGCGAGTGCCTCGTATCCTCGCAGGCGATAATGTCTACTTCCGAAAGGACTTCTATCGCGCGATAACTTATATCTTTTAAATTCCCTATAGGGGTAGCGACTATATATAACATTTTTTCCTTTTGTCCGTCGCGAGCGGTTAGCCTGTGGTGTTAGCGTCAAAACCAACCGACTAAAAAATCGCCGCGACGTTTATTTTTTCAGACTGTTTTCGATTTGTAATCCAATAACAAAAACGTCGATCATGTGTGAAAAACGGGGTTTTCTCGTTTTTACAACTCAACCGACCGACAAAAAGCAAGGGCTAATTTTCGAACGGTCGTTCTACTTTTACTCCCGGTCTCCCGCCCTTTACCCCTTCGGCAAAAACGAGATAAGCGTCCTTGTTTTTAGGACAAGCGAATTTGACTCGTTTCGGTTCGAGAGAATATTTTCTCATCGCGCAAATAACGTCCGCGAGTCTGTCCGCCCTGTGGGAAATGCAAAATCTTCCGCCGAACCGAAGTTTTTCCGTCGCGGCTTTTACAATTTCGTCAAGAGTGACGAGAACCTCGTGCCTCGCGATTCTGTCGCTTTCCGAAAGGCTCTTTTCCCCGTTCCCGTCCTTTTCGTAAGGCGGATTGCAGAGAATAAGAGTAAACCTGTCGTTAAATTCCCTGCCTATGTTCTGCACGGGGACGTTGTGTACCGTAAACAAATCGGACAGATTGTTGAGCTCAATCGACCGCTCGCTCATCTCGGCAAGAGCCGGTTGTATTTCGAACAGATGGGCTTCCTTTATCGTTTCGGGATGAAGCGCGTAAAAATGCAACCCCACGATGCCGCTGCCCGAACAGAAATCAGCGAGAATTTCGTTTTTCTTCGCCCGGGCGAACCGCGTGAGAAGCACCGCGTCCGAAGTGAAGCGGTAAAGATTTTCATTCTGAATTATTTTAACGCCGTTTAAGAAAAGCTCTTCTATTCTTTCGCCGTCAGAAAGATTTATTTCCATTTATACTTAAGGCAAGGCTTGCTTCGCCGCAAAATAAAATTTTTTTCAAACAAAAAACACAGCCGATTTAGCTGTGTTTTCCGATTTTTCCGTATAATAAAGCACCCTTGCGGGTATAAGCCGATTATTCAGCCTCGCTTATAGCGGAAACGGGACACTGTTCGGCACAAGAACCGCAAGAAATACATTCGTCGGGATTGATGTTGTACTGGGTGTCGCCTTCCGAAATAGCATTTACAGGGCATTGCTCTGCGCAAGAACCGCAAGAAATGCAATCGCTACCGATTTTATAAGCCATTATCGTAACCTCCGTTTTATAGTTGCGCTTGCGCGCTAAGGCTTTTTCGCCTTGATTTTAATATTATATCACAACTTTTTCGTTTTGTATAGCGTTTTTATTTAATTTGTTTGAAGAATATTCTCCGAAAACTTTTTAAAAACCCGAAAGCTACGACGGCGGTAACCGACCTTTACCTATAAATTCCATTCCTTATCCCTATCTGTTTTTTGCGGAAAGTACCCTATCGCAAAGCAAAAAAAGTTGACTTTATCTCTCGGTAAGTGTTAGAATTTATACGGAAAAAGTTCCGGGCGGCTCTCGCGCGGCTCGGCAAAGGGGGGCTTAACAGTATGAACGGGTATACTTTCGTTTCGGTGGAATTCCCGGACGATCCCGCCGTTAAGGGTAACACTTATTGGTATTTATGCGAATTTCCGGAAGCCGATATCGGCGTCGGAGTAATCGCCCCTCTCGGCAGCCACAACCGTCTTTCGGAGGGAGTAATTCGCAGAGTAATGTTTGCGGAGAAAAAGTACGCGCCCTATCCTTTGGACAAAATAAAAAGAATTCAGGCTATACGGGCGAGCGGAATCTGAACGCCGTCTTATTTTCGGGAGGCAGAATTTGAAAGAATACAAACTTAATTTCGAGCTCGTTCCCGACAGCTGCTGGTACAGCAATCTGAGAACTCTTTTAAAACCTGCGGCTTGGGACGTAATAAGAAAAAAAGTTTACTTAAAAAGCGGCGGTTTTTGTGAGATTTGCGGGGCTAAACCCAAAAGGCTCGAAGCTCACGAACAATGGGAGTACGACGAAAAAAACAAGATTCAACGGCTAAAAAGAATAGTCGCTTTGTGCCCGTTGTGTCACACTACAGTTCACATCGGGCTCGCCTCTCTGAGAGGAAAAGAAGATATTGCCGCGGCGCACTTTATGAAGGTTAACGAGTGCACTTACGCGGAATACCGCAAGGCGCTCGGCAAAGCGAACGAAGACCACCGAAGAAGAAACGAGATAGACGAATGGCAACTCGATTTAAAATGGCTCGAAACCTTTTTAAACGACGATAAGAGTTGAATCTTACGACGGAGAAAACAGTGAAACAGACTAAAAAATACATATTGAATTATTTACTGGTAATTCTCGGCGCGACTATTTACGCGACGGGAACGGTTTTTTTCAACAAACCGCACAGTCTTGCTCCGGGCGGTTTGTCGGGCTTCGCAATAGTGCTGAATTCCATTTTTAATGTAGTGAATTTTAAGGTGTTCGGCAATGAAATCAGCGTGGGTATTATAGTTTTCGTGCTTAACGTCCCCTTGCTTGCCGTAGGTCTTTGGAAATTCGGCAAAGAATTCCTTGCGGGAACGGTTTTCGGCACGGTCGCTCTGGCGGTCTCAACCTCCCTTCTCGAGAAATTGTATGCCGACGTACTCATTCCGTCCGGCGCCGATTGGTTTATAGTGGAAAACGACATATTGGCGGCTCTCGCGGGCGGTTGCTTTATGGCGGTAGGACTCGGCACCGTTTTCAAAGCGGGCGCGACCACCGGCGGCACCGACATCATTTTAAAACTTTTACGTCTTAAATACCGCCACATGCCGTCGGGCAGAATTTTCCTGTGCATAGACAGCATGATAATCCTCTCCTCTCTCCCCGTAGTAAATTTTAAAATCGAAAGGATACTTCTTTCCTTTATCGGAATGATAACCTGTTCGTTCGTTCTCGACCTTATTCTCTACGGCAAGGACGGTGCGAAACTCGTATACATTGTTTCGGATAAAACCCCCGAAATCGCGCAAAAGCTGCTGAAAGAGCTTTGCATAGGCGCAACGTTCCTCGACGGTATCGGCGCGTACACGGGCGTAAAAAAAGAGGTAATTATGTGCGTCGTAAAGAAGACTTCTTACCCGAAACTGAAGGACTTAGTATCCGAAGTAGATCCGCACGCGTTCCTTATCGTTTCGTCGGCAAGCGAAGTTTACGGCGTTGGCTACAAAAACAGTTTCAAGCAGGAATTGTAATCTACCGCTAATGCGGACAGAGCCGTCGACCTCCTGATTGCGAAGCTTTCAAAAAGGCAATCTTTCGTTTTCTTGAAAAATTTCACAAAGGCGCAACACTTCTCAAATATCGAAAATCACCGGACGGTTTCAGACCGTCCTTTTTTCTCGTAGATTTAAATAATGTCATTATATTAAAAAAAGTCATTTATATATTAAGCTTAGGGATTCCATTCCCTAGGGATTCCATTCCTTATCACTAACTATTTTTGCGGCAATAAATCGGTTTTTGCCGTGTTAAACGAGCCTTTAGTACGCTTAACAATTTCGGTCGTTTGCCTTGCAAAAACCGTTCCGCTAAACGGCGATTTCTTTTTCGCAATAACCCTTTGAGAACCCCGATTTCAGCCATCTTTAGGGGCGGTATTTCCGCCATTTTTCTCAAACGCTCGCTTGGCGTATTTTATACGCCTAAGTTCCCGTTTTATAAAAATCTTCTGAAATCCCGCTCCCTAAAG
>JALEKY010000044.1 GCA_022768945.1 Christensenellaceae bacterium
AGCAACCGTTTTTGCGATGTTTGGGACAGTCCGTCGGGCTTAAAATTATAAAAGGAGTAAAAAATGAAAAAATTCCGAATTGTTTTGTTGACTGCAATGTGTCTGATATTCGGCGTTCTCGGACTTTCCGGTTGTATTGACATTCCGGACGATACAGGCGATTCGTCTTCAACGGGCACGGCTTGCGTTCACGAACTTGAAAAACACGACGAAATAGAAGCCACGTGTTCAGAGGAAGGCAACGTTCAGTATTGGACGTGTTCGAAGTGCGGAAAGTTCTTTACGGACGCCGAAGCGAAAAACGAGGTTGCCGAAACTGCCGTGGTTACGCCAAAAGTCGCGCACACGGAGGCGGTAATACCGGGAAAAGCTGCTACTTGCACAGAAACAGGGTTGACAGACGGTAAGAAGTGTTCTGTTTGCGGCGAGATACTCGTTAAGCAGACGGTAATCGATAAAATTTCGCACACCGAGGCGGTAATACCGGGAAAAGCTGCTACCTGCACCGAAACCGGTTTGACCGACGGTAAGAAATGTTCTGTTTGCGGCGAGATACTCGTTAAGCAGACGGTAATCGGAGCTTCGGGACACGACTACGCGGAAACCGTAACGAAAAAAGCGACTTGTACGGAAAACGGCGAAAAAACTTTTAAGTGCAGTCACTGCGGAGATAGCTATACCGAAACGGTTGAGGCTACAGGTCATCATTATACGACGGTAACGACTTCGCCGACGTGTACGGAAGACGGATACACCACGCATACGTGCGCTTGCGGCGATACGTATACGGACAACGTCGTTAAAGCTACAGGTCATCA
This sequence comes from Christensenellaceae bacterium, assembly GCA_022768945.1. GTDB lineage: Bacteria > Bacillota > Clostridia > Christensenellales > Borkfalkiaceae > RGIG3732. The sequence goes on from JALEKY010000044.1 coordinate 819, forward strand.
TTATACGACGGTAACGACTTCGCCGACGTGCACGGAAGACGGATACACTACGCATACGTGCGCTTGCGGCGATACGTATACGGACAACGTCGTTAAAGCAAGCGGTCACGCTTCGACTAATTGGACGTACGATTCCGAAACGAAGACGGGCTGCATTCTCACGGTAACCGAAAAGGCTACATGCGACGCTTGCGGCGAGGAGCTTCACAGAACGCATACGGAAGAAAAGCATAACTACGTAGGCACTATCGAAAAGGCGGCTACCTGCAGGGAAAAAGGCGTTATGTCTTACGATTGTTCGAATTGCCATGCGCACGGCGAAACGAAAGATATAGAGATAGACAAAAACGCGCATAACTGGGGGTTGTCCGAAGACGGCAAGATTGCTACGTGTTCTTATTGCAGCGAAACAAAGACCGTTCAGGTTTCCGAAACTAACGAAGCTACCGTAGATAAGGAAGTAAACGAAATTCAGATGCCGGACGCGTCCGTCGCTATGGACGATAAGGTTAAAGAATCTCTTAAAAACGTAGGCGACGTTACTCTGTCCGTAGAAAAGAAAACGGCGGGGGACATTGCCGTAGACGAAGAAACAAAGAAGCAGATAGGTAACGCTCCCGTTTACGACTTCAATATGAAAGCAAAGACGGAAGGCGGGGAGGAAGGCAGTAAAGTTTCGTTCGACGGCAGTATGACCGTCACCGTTCCGTATACTCTTTCCGAAGGCGAAGATCCCGAAAACGTCGGCGTATATTACATAACAGACAAAGGTACGCTTGAATTTATCGAGGCTAAGTATTACGAAGTAAACGGCAAGGGATACGCTACCTTCACAACTACGCACTTCTCGTATTATACCGTAGTTCGTATGTCTGCGGCGGAAGCTTGCGTGAGATACGGTCACAAAGAATTCAAGCAAACACGCCCCGCTACGTGCACGACTGACGGCTACACCGTTACCACTTGTACGAGATGCGGCGAAACCATTAAGGAAAAGGAAATTATTCCCGCGCTCGGTCACGATTACGCGACTAAGACGGTTGAAGCTACCTGCACGAAGGACGGCTACACGATTTACGACTGTAGTCGTTGTAAAGACCATTACACGGACAATTACGTACCCGCTACGGGGCACAACTACACCGCAAAAACGGTAAAGTCTACCTGCACCGAAATGGGTTACACCGAGTTCACCTGCGAGCATTGCGGAAGAATGTATAAATCCGACTACACTGCTCCTCACGGACATCACTTCAAAGAAAGCAAGGAATTGTCCGAACCCGCAACTTGTACGAAGAGCGGCGTTAAAGTGGAAATCTGCGAAGATTGCCACGCGGAAAAGCGCACGCAAATCATATCGAAAGGTCATAATTACGAAGAAACGGTAACCGCGCCTACCTGTACGGAAAGCGGTTATACCACGCATACCTGCTCTACATGCGGTAATTCATACGTAAGCGATTACGTTTCACCCTTAGGACATCACTACGAAGAAACGGTAACCGCGCCTACCTGCACGGAAAGCGGCTATACCACGCATACGTGCTTGACTTGCGGTAATTCCTACGTAAGCGATTATGTTTCGGCAACAGGTCACCGTTTCGGTGATAACGGCGTGTGCGAGGTTTGCGGACACGGTTGCGACCACGTTTTCGGTGAATACGTTTACAACGACGACGCTACTTGCGAGAAAGACGGAACTCAGTCGGCTACGTGCTCGAACTGCGGATATAAAGTAACCAAGGAAGCTCCGGGTACAAAGAAAGAACATAATTACGTCGCTTCAGTGACAAAAGAGCCTACCTGCAAGGAAGAGGGCGAAAAGACTTACACCTGTTCGCTTTGCGGCGACAGCTATACCGAAGCGATAGAAAAACTCGCGCATAACTTCGAAAACGGCGTTTGCACGAACTGCGGAGAAAAAGAAAAGGCAGAAAAAGGCTTCTTCGGAAATATGTTCGAAAGCATGCTTTCTTCCAAGAAAGTAATGATAGAACTTAAAGATTTCCGCTTGGAATTGCATTATCAAGGTAATATTTACGATTGCGACCTCGCTCGCCTCGTTCTCGGCGTAGACGATAACGGAATGCTTTGCGGCAAAGGCGAAGGCGTTTTGATTTTCACGAGCGGTAAAATCGTTCAGCAGGGTACTATCCGAGTTGTAGTTAAGGAAAACGTAATATACTTCGAGTCGTACCTTACGGCGGACGGCGTAACCGAAAACAGCGGTTCGGGCGAAATATCCATAGAGAAACTTCTTTCGAATATGGATTCCTCTACGTCGAGCACTAACGTTACTGCGCTCGTCGGCATGATTGCCTCGATGCCCGAAGCCATGAAAAAAGCAAACGAGGTCTTTGGCAAAATTTACGAAAGCAATGCGGAAGTAATCGAAAAATACGCAGCTAAGACGTTCGACGGTTTGTTTACACGTACGGAAAGCGAAAACGGATACGTATTCACGCTCGATTTAGACAAGCTCCTCGCGCTTAACGAAAAACTTTACACCGCAAAGGTTTCCAAACTTATCGACGAGTATTTCGGTGAAGGTTCGCTTAAAAACGCTTACGACTATATAGTAGGTATCGCGGATAAGAAAGTTTCAGTTGTTGCAGCCGAAATTACTTTGTACGCGGCTACGCACGGCGTGAAGATGACGGACGTTTATTCCGCAATAGAAGGAATTATTTATAATTATACCGGACTAAAGGTAAGCATAGAGGATAAGATTAAGGAATACGGCGATTACACCGTTAAAGAACTTATGGCTTACCTCGCGGGAGGCAATAACGGTCAGACGGAAGAGGGCGAAGCTGCCGCAGAGTTCGATTATACCGAATACGTAAAACAAGCGTACGATATGATGACTCAGGTTACCGTATATGAGTTGATTGCTCAGATGACGGGCGGAGACGCGGAATCTTTGCATCAATGGCTCAACGTCTATCTGGGCGAATTAGGCAAATGTATACGTCTTACCATAACTACGGATAAGACGGGCAAAGTCGGCTATATCGACTTTACGCTCGATAAGCTTACTATAGGCGGCGGAACGAAGGATGATTCCGACCAAAGCGGTAAGGAAGAGGGTAACACCGAAAGCGGCAACGAGGATACGGACACTTCAACCGTTATCGGAGGAAAGCTCGTTATTACGCCCAACGGCGATTTCACTGCCGATTTCGAAGACCTGCCCGAAAGAATTCAGGCGGTTCTTAAAGGAATAGCGTTTAAAGCGGGCACCGAGTTCAGAGGTTTCTCTGTAGTCGCCGGTGAGAACGGAAAGATTTACTTCATACAAGAAAGCGGCGAAATACAGACCATGGAGCTTGAAAGCCCCGTGGAATACAACGGCAAGCAGTATAAGGGCGTACTCGTCGGATATATGAATTACGAAACGATTTCGTTTGCGACGGACGACGTGTATCTGTCTATATTCATGCCCGACTGCGGCGATTGGTATTCCGTTGCGTACCAAATGGAAGCAAAACGGGAAACCAGAAACGGCATTTTCATCCGTTACATTGCGGAGGACGGCACCGTCGTTGCAGAAGAGCCATACGTATACGAAGGACAGGAAAATGCGAAAGGAACAATAACCGAGGGAACCATCTACTACGGTTTCCAGTTCGGTTACAACGCTAAAACGGGCGAAGTAGACGGCGAAAGCACTCACCACAATTTTGTTGAAGACGAAAGCCGCTTCGTACCCGCAGAGAAGTGCGAGGAGTCCGAAATTCACTATTTCGTCTGCTCGATATGCCATAAGGAACATATTTTGTATAGCTCCGTGGGACATCACTTCGAAACCGTCGTTGAACTCAGAGAAGGCGCAAAAACGTGTAATGAAGGTGTTATAGTAAAGGACGTTTGCACGAAATGCGGAAAAGTAAGTTCTTCTTACATCGAGTATAGCCATCGCCCAATGTACACGAGGGTTGAAGTTAACACGGGTTGCGGCGTAATCGAGATAGAGTTTTACAACTGCGCTTGCGGACAAGAAAAAGGAATATACGTAAACGACGGCGATTGCTCGTTTAAGACTTCTTCAAGACCGCTCGAAAACGGAAAAGAAGGAAGAATAACGACGGCTACGTGCGTTAAATGCGGCTTTACTTATACGTTTACGGAAAGCTACGTTTCGAACGGTTGTTTGCGCACGGAAACCGTCGTTTACGAAATAGCCGGCGAAACGTACGAAATAACGAGAAACTACGAAAATCACTATCGCTATTCGAGAAGCGAAACAAAGGAAGACGAGCAGGGCAGAGTAATCGAAGAGATTAGAACGTCGTATTGCTCGGAGTGCAGCAAGGAACTCGAACGCAGAGTTTGCAGGTATTCTTACGAACAATCCGAAGTCGGTCAGATTGTTTACGAAAGATTTGACGACTACGAGAATAACAGTTGGTATGAACTTCTTTACGAGTACGATGAAAACGATCCTTGCTTGGCTCGTCAAACTTTAATAGACGAAAGGGGAGAAACAGACCAGGGTAAGGTTTCGATGCACGAACGCGAAACCGTATATATGCTTGTTGACGGCGCGAAATCCTGTGAAGACGGCGTTATTCGCAAAGAAATATGCAAACGCTGCGGCATAACGATGTACGAGGACGGCAACGTAATGCACGGACATCAAATAGGAAGAACAACCATTGCCGGCGGCAAAGAGAAAGACTACGAATTATACTACGAATCGTGTATGGTAAAAGGCTGCTCAGAAGCCGAAAAGCGCAAAGTATATAACTATGGCTTTATCGGTAGAGGCGCGACGGACGAAAATAAAAAAGAGTATACCGTTTATACCTCTCCCGACAATGCGTACGTATTCGTATTATACGAGGAAATCGTTCGCGAGAACTGCATGGAAACGCGCAGGCAAACGTATTATTTTAACGTTAATATCGAAAATAAGACTTTCGAAAGTTCGTTGACCGTCGAAAGAGATCCTCAGGAATGCCACGACTTCGAGTATGTTTCTAATTCGTACAACGAAAACGATACCCGCGTGGAAATTCAAACGGATACCTGCAGAGAGTGCGGGTTTGTAAGAATTTACAAGAATACTTACGACCATAACCACGAGCAAATCGGCTTTGAATTAACCGAAAACGGCGTTATAATAGATGTCTGGAGGGTTGAAAAAGAGTACGACGAAGAAGGCAGAGATATAAGGTCGATAAGATACGTGAACGGCGTTTTAACCGAAGAATACCGCTATATTTACCAGGGTGATCAGCGTTTTGAGACTTACGAACTCGAAGTAAGAGACTATGAAACGGTCGAGCGTACTTACGAGTATCATTTCGAAAACTGCTACGGTATTTGCACCGTAAAGACTACTTATAAGGACGGCGAAGAACCCACAACAGAAGAATATAACGTAGACGCTCACGTTATGAGAATGGAGTACGTTCTCGACGGGAAAAATTGCGATGAAGGCGTAACCGTTTACGAAGAATGCGTTAACTGCGATCATAAAGTTGAGGTCGATCATTATTACTCCCACAACTCGTTCCCGGTAGAGTCTCACAAAATAAAGACTCACTGCAGCAGCAACAACACCGTCGAACTTGTTCGTTGCGTGTGCGGAGAGCATTCGGACGTAAACTTTAATTTCACGTGCAAGTTCGAACTTTTGCAGTCCGAAGTCATCGAAAAAGACGGTCATATTGTTACAGTTTACCGTTGCCCTGTTACCGATTGCGGATATACCTACTCGATTGAGCATTACACCGTAAAAAACGCGTCGAATTGTACGTTAACGAACTATTTCGTATATCGCTTCGGCGTTAACTATGACGAAAAGGATCTTTCTACGGCTATCGGAGATAATTGCGATTTAAAACTTACCGTTACGTCAGTTGAAATTTCGCATAATATTGAAATTAAAATTATTGAAGAAACGGAAAGAAGATACGAGTATGTATATGAGTGTCAGGACTGCCACAAATACATCGAAAAATATATTTCAGAACGCGACGAGTTCGGCAGAGACAGCTATTACCGCTACGAAAACTTGTTGACGGGTTATTGGTACGAGCACACAGACTTCGTATACGAGTCGGTTTGCGAAGGAAGCTATCTCTATACGAATTCCGATAATAACAGTTATAGAGAAGAATTCGCTCACCATAACAGGGAGTCGGCTTATATAAACGAACCTACCTGTACGGAATACGGTTATTACGGTGATTATTGCATAGATTGCGGTAAAATGCTCGGTGAATACACGATCGAACCCGGTCACCTTTATGAATTTAACGACGAAAAGAAGACTTACGTTTGCTCGAGATGCGGATTGGAGAACGAACAAGGAGTTGATCAGTCCTTCATATTCGAAGACAAAGGCGAAATCGGCAGATATATAGTTTCGTTCTACAACAAAGAAAGCGTAGCAGGCAGCGGGAGCTATGAAATTCACTTCTATTTGGTGAACGAGAACGGGGAGTATTTGATTGAAAAGCTTGATTACGAGCTTAAGAGAATGGGGCAGTGCGGCAAGCTGTACGTTATGGAAGGCCTCGTTCAGGACATCGCTTCGAAAATGGGTATAGCAAACTATATGTTCCGCGTAAGCTTCCTTTACAACGACTGGAATGGCGGCGACTATCTCGAAGAGAGCATTACTCTCGACGCGCCCGGTTCGGTTAAACCCGCAGAATGCAAGCATGAGTGGACTGTAATCGAGGAAAGAAACGGCTGCATTGTAAAAATCACTTCCACTTGCAAAGAATGCGGCGAAACTAAAACGGAAGAGAAAGCAGAACACTCTTACGACGTTAAAACAAACGAAGACGGTTCTAAAACTTACACCTGCTCGGTATGCGGAGATACGTACACCGAAACGGGCTATACGGAGCCCGAAAAGGATACTTGCGTTCACGAGTGGAATGAAAGCATCGGAGCCGACGGAACTTTAACGTACACGTGCGACAAATGCGGAAAGGAATGCGCTCACGACGTGTTCGATTGGTCATACAACGAGGACGGCAGCGTAATATCCAAGTGCAAAGAATGCGGCTATCTGTGCGAGCACAAGCACATCGAAACATCAGAGGGAAATCTGTTCTATTGCGGCGACTGTAAAGCTAAATGGTCGATGAAGGCCGAAGAACAGGCTTAATCAAACTGTTTATAAAGAAAGAGAATGCGAGCAAATATGTTCGCATTCTCTTTTTGCCTTTGTCCTGAAATTCAGCCGAATAAAAAAGCGTGCCGCGTAGCAAAAAAGATAAACGCTGCATAAAATGTATCGAAAGGTTATAATCGGGGGCAGTATTATGAGTATATTTTGTTCTACGGAGTGCGGAAGAAAAAATCCGCTTTGCACGTCCTACGAGTACTACAGAAGTCAGTACAGGGTGGACAGAAACGGAAGACCTTTGCCCGTTTCTCCTTATCGACTTGCGATGATCGATACGATAATCGTGGGCAATCTTGTCTTTTCTTCAAACGGCAGAGGGCTTGTTTTCAGCGACTCGTATTTTCGGGAAAGGAAGCCGTTTTAGTTCGGGAGGCGACCGAAATTATAATAGAAAAGCCCCGTTTTTTGCGTGAAAAACGAGGCTTTTAATGTTTATTCGTGAGAGTTCGGAGTAACGAGAATCGTTTTGAAATCAGTGTAGATAACCTTGCCGGGCACCGATTTTGGCGGTTTTTTTACGTATTTTTTAAGGCAATAATCAACCGGAACCTTGTTCCCTCCGCGCGCTTTTGAATTATACGCGCATATTTCCGCGGCAAAAAGCAAAACTTCGTCCGGTACGGGCTTGCCGTTGGTTTCTATTATAACGTGGGAGGAGTGAAAATCCTTCGTGTGCAGCCACATATCGTGCTTATTCGCGCCGCCGGTAAGCTTGTCGTTCTGAAGATTGTTTCTGCCCGCTAAAATCAAAAAGCCGTCTTTTTCGTACGTTTTCGGGGCGGAAGGCTTTTCTTTTTTATCCGTCCTGCGCTGTTCGTGGAGATATCCCGCCGAGCGTATTTCTTCCTTTAACGCCTCGAAATCGGCTTCGGTTTCGCATCTGTCGAGCTCATCGTAAAGGTCGGAGATATAATTGAGTTCGTTCATTGTTTGCTCGAGCTGAGGTTCGCTCGCGGCGAGCGTTTTTTTCTGTTTCTGATATTTTTTAAAATAGATTTGCGCGTTGCGGTTTGCGGAAAGCGTTCCGTCAAGCGTGATTTTAATTTTCTCTCCCGTTTCGGAGTAGAAGTCCGGCAGTTCGCAAACAGTGCTGCCTGTCGGCACCGCGTATTGGTAAGCCGTGAGAAGTTCGCCTTTTTTCTTATTTGTTTCCGCGTCATAGCATGAGAGAATTTTCTCTTCCGTTATGTTTTTTTTCTTTAAAAGTTTCTTTTCCTGCTGCTTTATTTTTTCTTTTAAAGCTTTATAGCGAAGTCTGAATTCTTTTTCGTTTTCGGTCTTGTCGAAAAAATACTTTTCGGCTTGTAAAAGCGTATCGAAATATCTTTTCTCGCCGCCTATGGTTTTGTAATCGAAAAGGAAAAAATCTTCCCTTCCGCTCGTCGTTACGTTAGGTTTATAAGGGGGAGAAGAGAGGAAGTCAAAGAGAAAATCCGCGTACTCTTCGCCTTTGCCGTTAATAGACGAAAGGGAGTATTTTTGCATAAACTCGTTTGCCGCTTCCGCTGCCGTCTGAGATGATAATCCTTTTATCGCGGATTGAGTGAAGAACCCTCCGTCAACCTCCGGGAAATCGCGAAAAGCCTCTTTAACGCGCGTTAAATCGGTAATTTCAATTTTGTTCTGCGTGGGAGGAAGGGCGTAATCGAGTCCCGCTAAAAGCAACCTGCCGCTTTGAAGGTCTCCGAAAGAAGGTTTGAGAGTGCCGAGAATTTTATTGTTTTCGGTAAGGATTACGTTCGAATATTTGCCCATTATTTCGCACACGAGTTTTTTTTCGGTCGTTTCGAAAAAGTCGTTTTTTCCTTCGAACGTAACGACTATAATTCTTTCATAACCGACGTTCTCCGTTTTTTTTACCGTTGTGCCGGAAAGGTGCTTCCTTAAAAGCATGCAGAAGTTCGGCGCGACGGCGGGAGCTTTTACCTGTCTGTCCGTCGGGCAAACTCTCGCGGTCTGAGCGTTTGCCGAAAAAGCAACGTTTACGCTTTTTCCTGTATAGAACAGAATAAAAACCTCGTCAGCGGTCGGTTGAATTATTTTATTTACTTTTCCGCCTTTCAAAAGAGCGTCAAGCTCGTTTGCCTCGCGGATAAGGGTGAATGCGTCCTGCGGCATGAGTTTTCTCCAAAGTTTCTTTTTCGCGTTGTCGCAAACTGCGTTATTATATTTGTCTCAACGCGCGTTACTTAGGTTATTATATAATAAAAAAATAAAAAAGTAAAATATTCGTTAAAAAAACTTTACATTTGTTTCGTTGTTTGGTAGAATATTTAGGCGAAACAAAGTATTGTTAGGAGTTTATTATGAATTACAGAACCAAAAAAGGCGAAAAAAGCACCTTGAAGATTTACATCACGCTCAATAAGGAAGAATGGGCGGCAGCTCAGGACGAGGCTTACAACAAAACGAAAGGCAAGTACTCGCTTCAGGGCTTCAGAAAAGGTCACGTGCCTAAGGCTATTCTCGAAAAGACTTACGGAAAGGGCGTTTTCTATGAAGACGCGATAAACGAAGCTTTCCCGAAGTATTATTATCAAATTCTCGATAAGGACAAGAAAATTCTTCCCGTTGACCGTCCGGACGTAGAAATCGACAAGCTTGACGACGACGGCATCACCATGGTTGCAATCGTTCCCGTTAAGCCGGAAGTTAAACTCGGTGACTACAAGGGTATAAACGTTGAGAAAGTTGAGTATAATGTAACCGACGAACAAGTTCAGGACGAGCTGGATAAGCTTCAGGAAAGAAATTCCCGCCTCGTTGACGTAACGGACAGAGCTGCGGAAAACGGCGACACAACCGTTATCGATTACAGCGGCAGCGTTGACGGCGTTAAATTTGCGGGCGGTACGGCGGAGAAGCAGAACCTCGTTCTCGGCAGCGGCGCGTTTATTCCCGGTTTTGAAGAACAGATCGTGGGAATGAACATAGGCGAAGAAAAAGACATCAACGTAAAATTCCCCGAAGACTATCACGCGGAAGATCTTAAAGGCAAGGACGCGGTATTTACCGTTAAGCTTCACGAGATCAAGAAGAAAGAGCTTCCCGAGCTCAACGACGATTTCATTAAGGACGCCGTAGGTCTCGACTCTTTGGAAGTATACAAAATCGAAACGCGCGAAAAGCTTGAAAAGAGCGCAAAGGCAAAAGCCGAAGCCGAAATCGAAGACAAGCTCTTAAAGGCGATTTCCGACGCAAGCGTCGTAGTTATCCCGGACGCTCTCGTCGAAAGAGAAATCGACAACATAATGCAGGAAATCGAGTACAAGCTTATGTATCAGGGGCTTAAGCTCGCGGATTACATCAAGTATCTCGGCACCACTATGGAAGAGTTCCGCAAGAATTACAGAGAGCAGGCTGAAACCAACGCAAAATATCAGCTCGTTATAGATAAGATTATCGAAACCGAGAAGATTACCTGCACGGACGAACAGCTCGAAGAGAAAATCAAAGAACTTGCAGAGCAGAGCAAGAAGGACGTAGAAGAATACAAAAAGACGATGAACGACCGTCAGAGAAACTATCTCAGAGACAGCCTTATCATCAAAAACCTCTTTACGTTCCTTAAAGAGAATAACAACATCGGCTGATTTTCGCTCTTTCGTAATTAGCTTGTAAGCTTGTAAAAGCAGACCGTCGTACGAAAGCGAAAAAGGCAAAACAAAAGTTAAACGCATTTTACGAGGCGGGGGATAATATTAAATAAAGAAGTTATCCGCTCGCCCCTCGTTTTTTTATCAAAATTTTTAATAAGAGGAAAAATTATGGCACTTATTCCAAGCGTTATCGAACAAACAAACAGAGGAGAAAGGGCATACGATATATATTCCCGCCTTCTCGAGGACAGAATTATATTTTTAACCGGCGAAATCAACGACGCTGTTGCAAATACCGTCGTGGCTCAACTTGTTTTTCTCGAAAATAAGGATCCGGGAAAGGAAATTTCTCTTTACATCAACAGCCCCGGCGGAAGCGTGACCTCGGGTATGGCAATTTACGACACGATGAATTTTATTTCGTGCGACGTATGCACCATTTGCATAGGCATGGCGGCTTCTATGGGAGCGTTCCTTCTTTCGAGCGGAACAAAGGGAAAGAGATTTTCTCTCCCGAACAGCGAAATAATGATTCACCAACCTCTCGGCGGCGCGCAGGGACAGGCGAGCGACATTAAGATTCAAGCCGACCATATAATGAAAATAAAGGAAAAGATCAACGCGATTCTTGCCGAGAACACCGGCAGAGACTTAGGCGAAATAGAAAGGGATACGGACAGAGACAATTACCTTTCCGCCGAAGAAGCGCTCGATTACGGTATTATAGACAGAATTATAACTAAGAAATAAAACCAACGGAGAGTGTAATGGACAAAAACAAAAAATATTGTTCGTTCTGCAATAAGGACGAAGACAGAGTTCAGAAGCTTATTGCGGGACCGAACGGAATCTTCATTTGCGACGAATGTATAGATATTTGCCGCAATATGATAGAAGAGGATAAAAGAAGAAATTCCGCTAAAGGGGGCTTTCGCCTTTTAAAGCCCGCGGAAATCAAGGAAGAGCTCGATAAATATATTATCGGTCAGGACGAGGCTAAAAAAGTCCTTTCCGTTGCGGTATACAATCACTATAAGCGCATTAACGCGTCTTCAGCGAAGGACGACGTGGAAATCGAAAAGAGCAACATTCTTATGCTCGGACCGACAGGCTGCGGAAAAACTTTGCTTGCCCGTACGCTTGCGAAAATTCTCGACGTGCCGTTTGCCGTTGCGGACGCAACTACCCTTACCGAAGCGGGATACGTGGGCGAAGATGTGGAAAACATTCTTTTAAAGCTCATTCAGAATGCGGATTATAATATAGAGAGAGCCGAAAGAGGCATTATTTATATCGACGAGATAGACAAAATAGCGAGAAAGAGCGAAAACGTTTCGATTACCCGCGACGTTTCCGGTGAAGGCGTTCAGCAGGCGCTTCTTAAAATAATCGAGAGTACCGAAGCCTCCGTTCCTCCGCAGGGAGGGAGAAAGCACCCGCAGCAGGAGTGCATAAGAATAAACACCACGAATATTTTGTTTATATGCGGCGGTGCGTTCGTAGGGCTGGATAAAATCATCGAAAAGCGCAAGGAAACGAGCCATATAGGCTTCCTTTCCGAGCAGAAAAAGATTAACGAACAGTCCGACGGATACATTGCGGACATTCAGCCTCAAGACCTTACGAAGTATGGTCTGATACCCGAATTCGTCGGCAGAATTCCCGTTACCGTAAGCTTGCACGGGTTGGACGAAGCCGCTCTTTGCAAGATTATGAAGGAACCTAAAAACGCGCTCGTAAAACAGTATCAGAAACTGTTTAAGATGGATAACGTGGATTTGGAACTGACCGACGACGCGGTTGCAGAAGTAGCTAAAAAAGCCATCGCTTTAAAGACCGGCGCAAGAGGACTCAGAACCATTCTCGAGAGCATAATGACAGACGTCATGTTCGAGGTTCCGTCCAAAGGAAACGTGGAAAAAGTAATAATCGACGGCGCGGTGGTTCGCGGCGAACATAAGCCCGAACAGATAGAAAGGCAAGCCGTTTGATAATCGGTTATAGAACAAAAAAGCGCGATAACGCGCGATAAACGAAGCTTTTAAAAATAAGAGGCGGCGAAGAATTATTGTAATTCTTCGCCGCCTCGTTGCGTAATCCGGGTTGAACGCCGCTTTCGATAAAGGGCTGTTTTAAGAGAAATCGAATACTATTTTATTTTCTTTGTCGAGTTTTAATTTCGCGTCGAAAGCTTTTCCCTTTTTTGAAGTAAAGCTCATCTTGTCCGTTATTCCGTCCGTTAAAAGCTTTACAGCGTCAGAAAGAAGGAGAGTCGTTCCGAGTATCGTTTTATTTATTCTGAAAGCGCAACCGTCCTTGTATCCCGTGCAGCCGAAAGAATATTTGCCTTTTACTACGTCTTTCCCGCATATCGGGCAAACGCCGATTTTTTGCCCGAAAAATCCGGTGCTTTCCGTTTTTTCTCTGTCGAATACTTCGGAGATTTCCTTTTCCGCGAGTGCCACGCCGTCCGAAACGGTAATTTCTCCGTGGAAGACTTTTTTAAGTGCCTGACCGAGTTCGCTCGTCTTGTATTTATCCATACTTATTTTCATTTCTTCGAGCTGCTCGATAAGGTATCTGCCTTCTTTTTCAATCGAATAAACGTCTTTTTTCAGAGAAATGTAGCCGTTCTTTTTGGCGTTCTCTATTATGCCCGTGCGCGTAGCTTCGGTACCGAGTTCCAGTCCTTTAAAAATGGCTTTATAGTCTTCTTCGTCGTTGTCCTGATCCGCCTTGTCGCTCTTGAACGGGTTTTTAAGGTAGTTGTTCAGCGTTTCGATCGTGTAGTGCTTCGGAGGCGTGGTTTGTTTTTCTTCCGGCTTGAAATTAACGTTTACTCTGTCGCCTTTATTTAAGTTCGGCAGAAGCTTATCTTTTTTGTCGACTCCGTCGTACTTTGTCCAGCCGGGTTGAATTATGACGGTGCCTTTAAGCGAATAATCTTCTTTCCCTCCGAGAGAAACGGTAAGTTCGGTCTTCTCGGTAAGGCAGTCTTCGCTGCAAAAAACCGCCACGAAACGCCTTAAAATAGCCGAATAAACGAGGTTTTCGTCCTCGGAAAGCGCGTTTTTTTTAGGGATTTTATACGTAGGAGTAAGCGCGGAGTGCGATTCTATTTTGGAATCGTCGAAGATTGTTTTCTTATCCTTGAAACATACGGGGTAACCGAGAGAAGCAACGTCCGAAATAATCTTTTTAATCTTGTCTTTTTCGTTTGTTGCAAGATACTCGGAGTTCGTTCTCGGGTAACTTACGTAGCCTTCTTCGTACAGTTTTTGCGTTACGGCAAGGCTTTTTTCCATAGGCATCTTGTATTTTTTGCCGAGGAAATTTTGCAGTTTGGTAAGCGAATAAAGTTTGCCCGGCGCGAGAACTTCTTTTTTCGTCTTTTTTTCCGTAACGGTCGCGGGGAGGATATTCATGCGTTCGCAACACCGTTCGGCTTTGGCTTTTTCGTCTTTTGAAAATTTATATTTTGAAGTTAGTTCGATTACTTCGCCGTTAGTTTCCGCTTTCGATGTAAGCGAGTAGTATATTTCCGGCACAAAGTTTTCTATTTCGGTATCTCTGTCGTAAATAGCTTTGACGATCGGCACTATAACCCTGCCGACTCTGAGCAGCGAGCCCGTTTTCAGCGTTACGTACCTTGTGAGGTTTACGCCGTAAAGCCAGTCTATATACGTCCTCGCAAAGCCCTCGTCCGCGAGAAGAGAGTATTCTTTTTCGTGCTTCATTTCCGAAAAGGCTTTTTTAACCGTTTCGGGAGTCTGGTCGGGAAGCCACAAGCGGTAGAACGGCTTTTTGTATTCGTCGCCGCCGAACGCGTTGGAAACGCAAAGCCGGATAATGATTTCGCCTTCTCTGTCCGAGTCGCCCGCGTTGACGACTTCGGTAACGTCGTCGCGGTTGAGTATTTTGCGAATGGTTTCGAATTGCTTTTTTACGCCGTCGTCGTCGGATTTTAGCCGAAAACGGAATTTTTTCGGGTAGCACGGCAGATTGTCCATCGTCCACTTTTGTTTTTTTCGCTCGGTCGACGGCTCGTCCGCCTCGGATATATCCGTATTATTCGGCTTATCGGCTTCCGGGAACGAATAATCTTCCACGTCGCAAAGGGAAAACAAATGCCCGAACGCCCAGGTGACGATGTATTTGTCGTTTTCGAAATACCCGTTTTTCTTTGTAAGTGTGCCAAGCCCGGCGACGATGTTTCTCGCAAGGCTCGGTTTTTCGGCTATAATTGCAATCATTTCTTTATGTTAACATTTTTCTCTTTCAAAGTCAATTACACCGGGGTTTTCGTTCGCAAAATATATGCATTTATTTTTTCGCGCGGGAATAACATAAAATATGAACATCGATTATAACGAATTAAAAAAGAAAGACGTAATAGACGTCTGTTCGGGGAAAAAACTCGGTAAAGTAAAGAATATTTCGTTCACCTTTCCGGACGGAAAAATAACGGGAGTTACCGCGGGCGGACTTTTTTGCGGCGAAGATTCTTCGTTTTTGTTTTCGGATATAACGAGAATAGGCGAGGACGCCGTTCTGGTAGAAAAAAAGAAACCGTCTCGTCCGGACGGGTGTTGTTACGGCGGTGGGTTTTCTCCTTCTTCGCCGCCACCGGGGAAGCCATCGGAAAACAGAAAAGCGAGACTTGACGACGACGATTATATGTGACTGAAAAAGATAGCCGGTGGTAATAGCGTTTGAACCCATTTTTGCGGTAATAAATCGGTTTTTGCCGTGTTAAACGAGCCTTTAGTACTACTTAGTACAATTTCGGTCGTTTGCCTTGAAAAAACGTATGCCGCCAAGCCGCCTTTTCGGTGAGTTCTAATGCTATCACCACTGGCTAATTGGAACGACGATTGAGTTTCTCTTCCCGATTTGTCGGTTAAAACGGCGTTTCAGAAAACTCGTTCTTCAAAAATTCACCGTTTTTTCACTATATTTGAAAGGTTGTCGGTATTGACAATACGGGTAAACGGGGGTATAATTTAATTAACGGAAAAACGCGCGCCGGGCGGTACTCCGATGTAACTGGCTACCGCGGGCGGCGAACGCTAAAAAATTAAGGAAAGGAAAAATTATGAACGAGAATTACAAGCCGTTGTTTACCCCCTGGAAGATCGGCAACGTGGAAATCAAAAATCGTATTGTAATGACTTCGATGGGCGGTACTTCTATTTTCGGCTGGTTGGAACCTAACCACTTTGACGAAGAAGCCGCTAATTTTTTGCTTGAAAGAGCTAAAAACAACGCAGGTCTTATTTTGCCGGGCATCGCGCCGATAAGAGATACCCTTATGGGTAAATGGCTGTATCAGGGCAAAGGCAAATTCAAAAAACTCAAAGAGTTTATGGACGAGTTCCATAAAACGGGAGCGAAGATGTTCGTTCAGCTTACCGCGGGTTTCGGCAGAAGCCTTGCGATAAACGACCTTATGGACAAGGCTTTGAAGAATAAGGCTCTCGGAGTTTTGTTAAAGCCCATTCTCGACGTCGATTATCTCACCGCGAGCGCGAGCGCGACGCCTAACCGTTGGGACGACGAATGCACTTCCCGTCCGCTCACGATAAAAGAAATCAAGCAGATGATAGAAGCTTTTGCGAGAACGGCGAAACTTTGTATGGACGCGGGCGTTGACGGCGTGGAAATTCACGCGGTTCACGAGGGATACCTTCTCGACCAGTTCACTATGAAGTACACTAATCAGCGTACGGACGAGTACGGCGGAAGTTTCGAGAACAGATACCGCTTCCCCGTTGAAATAGTTAAAGCAATAAAAGAGCGTTGCGGCAAAGATTTCCCGGTTTCGTTAAGATATTCCGTTTTGTCGAAGACAAAAGGCTTCGGCAAAGGCGCGCTTCCCGGAGAAGATTACGTGGAAGTCGGCAGAGATATGGAAGAGAGCGAAAAAGCCGCTAAATACCTTCAGGACGCGGGTTACGATATGCTCAACTGCGATAACGGCACTTACGACGCTTGGTATTGGGCTCATCCGCCTATGTATATGGATCAGAACTGTAACCTCGAAGACGTTAAGCATATTAAGAAATTCGTCGATATTCCCGTGGTTTGCGCAGGCAGAATGACTATGGAAGCGGGCGCGGAAGCCGTTAAGAACGGCGAAATCGACGCTATGGGCGTGGCTCGTCAGTTCCTTGCGGATCCCGAATGGATTACAAAGACGATAGAGGGCAGAGAGGAAGATATTCGCCCCTGCATTTGTTGTCATAACGCTTGCTTCAATATGGCGCATTACAACGGCGTTGCCAACGACCAGACGCTTGCGGACAATATGGGCATGGCGAGATGCGCGATCAATCCGCCAACGATGCAGCATAACAAGTATAAAATAGTAAAAACTTCCAAGCCGAAGAAAGTAGCCGTGATAGGCGGCGGCATCGGCGGTATGGAAACGGCGAGAGTGCTTGCTCTCCGCGGTCATAAACCGGTTATTTTCGAAAAAACCGATAAGCTCGGCGGCGTATTTAACGCGGCTTCGGCTCCCTCTTTCAAGGAGAAAGACAAAGAGCTTCTTAAATGGTACGATAAGGAAATGAAAGAGCTCGGTATAGAGATTAAGTATAATGCCGAAATCAAGTCTATAGAACAGCTTAGCGGCTTCGACAAGGTGGTTGTAGCTTCCGGCGCGACGGCGAACAAACCGCGCATACAGGGCATAGACAAAGCCGTAGAAGCGTGCGAATACCTGTACGGCAAACCGGTAGGCAAAAAGGTTGTAATAATAGGCGGCGGACTTTCGGGCTGCGAAATCGCTTACGATTTGTTCAAAAAAGGTCACGAGCCCGTTATCGTCGAAATGAAAAACGACCTTATCGCGGTAAAGGGCGTTTGCCTTGCGAACAGCTCGTACCTGCGCGATTTCTTCGCTCTCAATAAAGTGGAAGTTCATCTCGAAACCGCGCTCGTGTCCGTTGACGACGACGGCGTTACCGTAAAGGATAAGGAAGGAAAAACTTTCAAAATCACGGCGGATTCGGTAATTCGTTCTATGGGTTATCATCCCGTTCCCGCGCTCGAAGAGTCGGGAAAAGTAAAGCTTGTAGGCGATTGCAAAAAAGTCGGCAACCTCCGCACCGTTATATGGGGCGCGTGGGACGTCGCTATGAAGATTTAAACCTGATGAAGATTTAACCCGATTTAAAGGCGGCTTGATTTAAAAGCCGCCTGAATCTCGCAATATCGCGGCGTTTTATAAGAATTTCGAAGTAAAAACGATAGTAAATGAAATCCCTGTTGCGCCGCGGAATTGTTTTCGATAATATGAGAGGAGAAAAGAAATGTATCAATATAAAATGAAGCTTACCGACGAACAAAAGGACATACTAAACGGTAAGCAGGGCGATGTAAAGGCAAAAGTTATGGAAACGATAGTCCGTTACGGCGATATGTTCGAGGCGGACGAGCTCGTGCCCGTAACTCACGGAGAGGGGCATCTCGTAACGTCGTTCGGGCTATCTCTGTTAAAGCCCGTTTACCGCACGATGGACGAGCTTATTTCCGCGGGCTTAAAAGTAGAAGAAGGCTTTACGATGGATCCTCGCCCGGTCGATTTTAAAAACGTAAAATGTAATCTACTCGATAAAATACTTTTTTCTACCGTTTTATACGGAAAACAGAAAACGTATGAAGAGCAGCTTACTGCGCTCGGTTTAAAGAGTGAAAACGCTTTCAGTTGCGCTTGTTATTTCGACGAAATGGGTAACGTTCCGAAGAAAGGCGACGTGTTAAGCTGGGCCGAATCGAGCGCGGTAAACTACGCGAACTCAGTTCTCGGCGCGAGATGCAACAGAAACTCGGGAATGATAGATATTTTCGGCTCTATAGTCGGTTTTGTTCCGAAGTTCGGACTGCTTACCGACGAGGGTAGAAAAGCGAAGTGGAAAGTAATAGTTAAAACTGAAAAGAAACCTTTGCCGCAAATACTCGGTTCCGCAATCGGCATAAAGGTTATGGAAGACGTTCCGTACATAGTGGGTTTGGATAAATGGCTCGGCACCGAGCTTACGGACGAAGTTAAAGCGTACCTTAAAGATTTCGGCGCGGCAACGGCGTCCAACGGCGCGGTAGGGCTTTACCATGCGGAAAACATCACTCCCGAAGCGAAGGAACTCGGGGAGAGTTTGCTCGAACCCGGTTACAAAGAGTACGTTATCGACGACGCGGAACTTGAGAGAGTGTATAAATCTTACCCGATAATGTGGAAAGAACCCGAGAAAAAGGGTACATTGGCATTTATAGGCTGTCCGCATCTTTCGCGCGTCCAGCTCGAAGATTGGGCGGATAAAATCATCGACGGGTTAAAGGCGAACGGCAAAAACAAAGTTACTTGTCAGACCGTTCTCTGCACCGCTCCGCCCGTAAAAGAGGCGTTTGAAAAGACCGAAAAATATCGCAAGCTTATGGAAACGGGCGCGAGAGTTACCGCAATCTGCCCGTTAATGTACACTTCCAACCCGCTCACGAAATCGAGAAGAATGATGACGTGTTCGAATAAACTTCGCACGTATTCGGTCGCGAGATATTATAAGGACGACGAACTTCTCGATATAATCACCGGAAAGGAGGACAAGTAAAATGAAACAGTTCAAAGGCAGAGTTATAAACGGCGGTTACTATAAAGGCGAGGCAGTCGTTTCCCGTCAAGGCGTAAATACGCTTGCTACTTTTCAAAAGTCGGCTCTTTCCGGCGCAAAGCAGGTTATCGTAGCAGATCAGAACAACCCCGACATTTTTGGTAAAAACATCACGGGTAAGGCGTTGTGTCTTCCTCAGACAATCGGCTCGACCACGGGCGGAATGGTTATTCAGGTAATCTGTTCTATGGGCATAAATCCCGCTTGTATGCTGTTTTCGGAGCACATCGACTCACTTGCCGGCGCCGGCGTAATACTTTCCGTCGTATGGGAAAACAGCAAGCTCATCGCGATAGATATGCTCGGCAAAGAGTTTTTGGAAACCGTTAAAACCGGAGACACGATTGAAGTAAAAGAAGACGGAACGGTTACAATTCTGTAATTAACGCTTGGTTTTTCATTCGGCGCGTCCGATTGTTTCTTTGCGCCGTCCTTTTTCAAAAACTCTATATGATAAAACGAAATTGCGTAAGTGACGAAAAGGTAAAAATTCCCGGTAAATCGCTTGCGTTTTTCGTTTGTTTAGAATATAATGTTTGCATAGGGATATAGAAACTATTTTTTTTGGGGAGGAGATTTATTTTTATGGCTAAGAAAAAGAAACTCAACATGACGAAGCTTATAGTCGCTTGCGTCGGCGTCGTTTTATCCGTCCTCGTTATCTGCACGCTGTTTATGCCCGTGTTTAAAATGGAGGGTAAAGCAGCCGGCGTTGATTTGTACTCGAGCAATATTACCGGGGCGGACGTTCTCACCGCTTGCTTTACGGGAGAAGTTTCTACCGATTTGTCTTCGGGCGCAAGTATTCTCGTTAGGATGAAAAACAGCTCGGATAACGGTTTTGTTACCGGCTTCTTCTGCTGGACGTATTTCTTAACTCTCGTTTTCAGCGCGGTTTCGCTCGTTCTTACTTTGTTATCCGTTATCGGAATAAGACTTGAAAAAATCGGCATGCTCGTTGTATTACTTACGGTTATACTCGCAGTGCTTGCGTTTATATTCGGTCTGATACTTCCCGGCAAGTTCGCTTCGCTCGATTGGGGAAGTTTGGCTAAGGCAACTACTTCGGCTTCGGCTGCGGTATATCTGATGCTTGCAGGCGTGGTAGGCGCGTTGGCTTGCGGTTCCGCTCAGTCTTCCAAATTCTAAAAACCGCCTAAATCGCACAAAAACGCACAAAATCGACTTATACAATAATCGATAAATAATTCCGCATACTGAGTATCGTAGCCGATACGGTGTGCGGAATTCGCTTTTTTATAGGAGATTGCCTCCGGTTGCCGAGAAGTTTCGTGTTAAATATAAAAAGGAGAATTTAAGTGAAAAGTAAAATAAAAGGTACTCTGCTTCTTTGTCTTACCGCTTTTATCTGGGGTACGGCTTTTGTTTCTCAGACGCTCGGAACGGCATACGTTTCGCCGTTTACTTTCAGCGCAACGAGAATGCTTCTCGGCTCGCTCGTCCTTTTGCCCGTAATTATTGTAAGAGATTTTGTCGGTAGAAATAAAGAAAAGAAAAACGTGATCGGACTAACTCTCGAACAGCTTGAAAAAGCGAATAAAATTAAAGACGAGAAAAAACATAAAACCGTCAAAAAAACTTTGATAAGCGGGCTTATCGTCGGCATTGCGTTTTGTGTCGCCGCGAACTTGCAACAGTACGCGTTTCTTTATTCTTCCCCCGGAAAAATCGCTTTTATAACGTCTACGTACGTTTTGTTCGTACCGTTTATAAGTTTGATTTTCGGCAAAAAAATAAGAGCGATAACCTGGATTTCGGTTGTGCTCGGCGCATGCGGATTGTTCCTCCTTTGCGTGGACGTAAGCGACCTTAGCGGCGGAATAAACTTCGGTGACGTGCTCGCTCTCGTTTGCGCGGTGGCTTTCGCTATACATATTCTCGTAATCGAAAAGTTTTTGCCGGGAGTCGACGGATTAAAGCTTGCGTGCCTTCAGTTTTTCGTCGCGGGTGTTATATCGCTTGTCCTTATGTTTATTTTCGAAAAACCGAGCTTCTCGCAGATTAAGGGCGCGTGGCTTTATATCGGTTACGCGGGAGTGCTTAGTTGCGGCGTGGCTTACACCCTTCAGATCGTCGGACAAAAGTATCTCGACGCGTCGTTCGCAACCCTTATAATGTCTACCGAGTCGGTGTTTGCGGTTATCGCCTCTGCGATAATTCTTCCCGATACGCAGCTTTCTTTGGAGGAGATAATCGGTTGCTGCGTTATGTTTATAGCCGTTGTTTTGCCATGTGTGGCTGACATCGTAAAAGCAAAAAGAGAAAGTAAAAATACAGACGGCATGGATTGAGCAGACATAAATTGAGAGATATAAAAGGTAAATGAAAAGTCCCGAGGAAATTGCAACGGCGTAATTATCCGCGGGACTGTTTTTTATCCGAAAAGATATTGGCGATAAGAAATGGAATTCCTATCTGTCGATTACTTTGTTTTTAGAACTACGTCGTGCGCGCCGCCCTCTACGATACTTACGGACGAAACGAGCGTAATCTTGGCTTTCTGTTGAAGTTCGGAAATCGTAAGCGCGCCGCAGTTGCACATAGTTGAGCGAACCTTTGCAAGCGTTCTCTGAACGTTATCTCCGAGTTTGCCGGCATAGGGGACGTAGGAGTCGACGCCTTCTTCGAAAGAGAGTTTAGCCGCGCCGCCCATATCGTATCTCTGCCAGTTTCTCGCGCGGTTGGAGCCTTCGCCCCAGTACTCTTTCATAAGGTTGCCGTTGATTAAAATTTTATTGGAGGGGCTTTCGTCGAAGCGTGCGAAGTACCTGCCGAGCATAACGAAATCCGCGCCCATTGCGAGAGCCAACGTGATATGATGGTCGTGAACGATGCCGCCGTCCGAGCAAACGGGAACGTAAACGCCCGTTTCTTTAAAATATTCGTCGCGGGCTTTGCAAACGTCCATAACCGCGCTTGCCTGACCTCTGCCGATGCCTTTCGTTTCGCGAGTTATGCAAATCGAGCCGCCGCCGATACCTACTTTAACGAAATCCGCCCCGCAGGAAGCGAGGAATCTGAAACCTTCGGCGTCTACAACGTTGCCCGCGCCGACTTTTACCGTATCGCCGTAAGTCTTACGGATATAGTCTATCGTTATTTTCTGCCATTCGGTAAAACCTTCGGAAGAGTCTATGCAGAGAACGTCAGCCCCGGCGTTTACAAGTGCGGGTACGCGTTCGCGGAAATCTCTTGTGTTTATGCCCGCGCCCACGATAAAGCGTTTCTGGCTGTCCAAAAGTTCGTTCTGATACTTTTTATGTTCGTCGTAATCTTTTCTGAAAACGAAATAGAGAAGTTTTCCGTTTTTATCGATGATGGGGAGGGAGTTTAATTTGTTGTCCCAGATGATGTCGTTGGCTTCTTTTAAAGAGGTGTGTTCGGGAGCGGTGACGAGCTTTGAAAACGGAGTCATAAACGTTTCGACCTTTTCGTCCAAAGTCATTCTGCTTATTCTGTAATCGCGCCCCGTAACGATACCTATAAGTTTTCCGTTAGGCGTTCCGTCCTCTGTAACTGCAACGGTGGAGTGCCCGGTGCGCTGTTTGAGTTCGAGAACGTCTTTAAGCGTGTCGGTCGGTTTAATGTTAGAGTCGCTTACTACAAAGCCTGCTTTATACGCTTTTGTGCGGGCGACCATTTCGGCTTCACTCTCTATCGACTGAGAACCGTATATGAACGCGCAGCCGCCTTCTTTAGCGAGAGCGACGGCGAGTTTGTCGTCCGAAACGGACTGCATTATAGCGGAAACCATCGGAATGTTTAGGGAGATGGGGCATTCTTCGCCTTTCTTGAACTTCACGAGAGGAGTTTTAAGACTTACGTTCTGAGGAATACAATCCGCCGAAGAGTATCCAGGCACTAAAAGATATTCGTTAAAAGTATGCGATGTTTCGTTTATAAGCGTTGCCATATTTTGTCCGTCCTTTGTATTATTTGTTTAAGAGGGTATTAAATCCCCGAGTATTTTTTAAGGTAAATTTTTTCTATTCTACTATAAAGCAAAGTTTTTGTCAAACGATTAGTGAATGGAATCAGTAATAAAAAAGCGAATAATTCGCTTTTTTAGGAATAATTCGCTTTCGTTTTCTATAATTTGTCGTACACGTTAAAACGGTCTTTAAAAAGAAGCGCGTATGCCTGACAGCCGATTGCTTCTTCTCTGCCGATAAGCCCCACGCCCTCGAGAGTGGTGCAGGAAACGCCTACGGCTTCTTCGCTTATGCCGAGGAGCCCGGCGACGTTCGCTTTAATTTTATGTACATACCCGTTCAATCTCGGCTTTTCTGCTTGTATAACGATTGAAACGTTTTTTACATGCATTTTAATTTCTTTAAGCATTCCGAGTACGGATTTCAAAAGTATCGCGCTTGAAACGTCTTTGTACTGCGCTTCGGTATCGGGAAATTGATTGCCGATGTCTTTGAGAGAAGCCGCGGAGAGAAGGGCGTCCATAACGGCGTGTAGAACAACGTCCGCGTCGCTGTGTCCCAAAAGCCCCTTTTCGTACGGAATTTCAACTCCGCCGAGTATAAGCTTTCTGCCCTTTTCGAGGCGGTGAAGGTCGTAACCCGTGCCGCAGTACGTGTCCGGATATTTTTCAAAATCCTCTTTAAACGTGAGTTTTACGTTACTTTTTAAGCCTTCCACCATATGCGCAGGCTTAATAAATCTCGCATACACGCCGGCGTCGTCGGTAAAAATTTCCTTTCTCGTAACGTGCGAATAAGCCTCTAAAATTTCGGAGAGTAAAAACGCCTGAGGCGTTTGAACGCTTATGCAATCGTTGCGGTGAGTTTCGGTTATAAGGTCGCCGTCTACAACGCCCACTGTGTCGACGCAAGGGATAGCCGCAACGCCGCTGCCGAAAGTCAGTACGCTGTCAAGGCAGGCGTCTATAAGCTCTTCGGTAACGAAAGGGCGGGCGCCGTCGTGAATGATGACGATGTCGCCGTCGCACTCGTTAAGGGCGTTAAGAACGGAAAAAGTTCGGGTTTCGCCCCCGACAACGAGCCTTACCGGAGTATTCTTTACGTTTGCGATTATTTTTTTATAGTCGTCGTAGTACTCTTCGCTCGCGGTTATGATAATTTCGTCTATCCGCTCGTCGTAATCGAACGGGAGAAGCGTTCTCTCCAAAACGGTTTTGTTGCCGATTTTTTCAAGAAGCTTATTTCCTTTAAGTTTTGCTCTGCTGCCTTTGCCTGCAGCGGTGATTATTGCCGTAGTTTTCATTTTTTTATCGAATAATGTGCGAAATAGGTGATTTTTGTTTTATTTGTTCGTTTTTTGTCGAGAAAAGCCGAAACATCTCGAAAATGCGTGATATAAGGGACTAATCGTCGATTTTTACGTTAGTTTCGTCGTAAGACTTCGTTTCGATTTTTGCGTTGAAAATCGCGGTGAGGCATTTTATAGCGTTGTCGTAATCGCTCGGAGCGAACGTTTCGCAAGCCGAGTGCATGGCGAGTTGGGGCATGCCAACGTCTACGGAACGAATGGAAAGCTGGCTTGAACTGATTGCGCCGAGAGTGCCGCCGCAAGGGAGATCGGAGCGCATATAGAAGTCCTGATACTTGTTTCCCGTTTCGTTTAAAATATGTTTGATAAGCGCAGAAGAATAGCCGTCGGTGGTGTAATTTCCGCACGCGTGGTGCTTGATTACAAGCCCCCCTCCGAGAACTACGGGGTTTTGCTTATCCGAAAGCTCGGGGTGGTTGGGGTGAATCGCATGGGCGTTATCCGCTGAAACAAGCAGAGATTTTGCGAGCGCGCTAAGATATTCTTCGCGCTCGATTCCGAGACAGAGAGAAATTCTTTCCGTAATGTCTTTCAAAAAAGTCGAGCCTGCACTCTGTTTGGTTCTCGAACCGACTTCCTCGTTGTCCGCAAGATAAATCATCGCGACGTTTTTCGGATTTGAGGCGATTAAAGCTTCTACGGACGAAAAAGCGGAGGTAAGGTTGTCCACCCTCGGCGCGAGCGCGAATTCGTCGTTAAAACCGTACTTGACGGGCGTTATCGCGGGGGAAGCGAACAAATCGAAATCGAGTATCTTTCCCCCGTACTTCTTCTCGAGGATTTTGGTGAGAGAATTCCGATCGATGCCGGGAATAACAAGCCCCGCGAGTGGTTGCATATCCGTTTGCGGGTTAAGTTTAAAACCGTCGTTAGCCTGTCTGTTGAAATGAATCGCCACCGACGGGATTGCGAATGTCTGGTCTGTTTCCGCGACTATCGAAAGGATTTTTCCGTCTATTTCGGTTATAATTCTGCCCGCGACCTTCAAAGGAATATCAAGCATGGAGTAGAACAAGCCGCCGCCGTATTTTTCGACGTTGAATTTTAAGTAGTTTCCGTCCGAAAATTCGTTTCCGCCCTTTAATTTAAAACAGGGAGAATCGGTGTGCGAAGCGGTTATCGTAAAAGAAAAATCCTCGCCTGTTTTAAACGCTATAAGCGCGGAGCCGTCGCGAACGACGTAGTATTTTCCGTGTTTTTTTATATTCCATTTTTCGCTCTCTTCAAGCTTTTCAAAGCCGTTTTGCAACAGAAGTTTTTCCGCTTCTTTTACTGCATGATAGGGTGTGAGCGAGCTTTTTAATAATTCTAATATATCCGCGTTCATTTTTCGTTCCTTTTTTCGTTTTTGATTAAACCTGTATTTTTTATACATTATATCACATCGTATGGTAAAAATCAACGGAAAATTTTCATAAAATCCCCTATATAAACGGAAATATAAAACGACGAAAACGCGCTTGAAATATTTTAAAAAGTTCACAAAAGGGGAAAGACGGTTTTTTGTGAAAAACAAGCGTTCGGTCTTGTTTTTAAAGAGTTTATGAGGCGATTTAGGTTTCTTATTTGTCATTATATATAATATGTGTTTTCGTAAAACTCATTTCGTTTCGGAAATACAAAAATTAACAAGTGTTACTTAAAATAAACTTAAAAATTTTTATGATAAAAATGTGAAAACTATGTGTGAGTTAATAATAAGTTAATATATGCGTTGTATAATTCAGGCATAACAAAAGGGAGGCAATCAAAATGAAAAGAATTTTAGGAATTATTTTATCGGTTTGCATGCTCGCAGGGTGCCTGTGCATGTTTACTTCCTGCTCGAAGGAGCCGACCGCTACCGGCAGAATGACCGTTGACATCAACCCGAGCGTTGAATTTATGCTCGATAAAGACAACAAGGTTATTTCCGCAACCGCGCTCAACGACGACGGCGAAGTTATTCTTTACGGCGAAGCTTTCGTAGGCAAAACCGCTGAAGAAGCTGCTAAAATGGTAGTTGAAATCGCAAACGAAACGGGCTATCTCGTAAAAGGCGAAGCTACCGCAACCAAGGACGAAATCAAAATCAGCATTTCTTCCGATACGGCTAACATCGAAGCTCTTTACGAAAAAGTTCAGAACAAGGTAAAAGACTTCGTTGAAAAGAACGGTATCGACGCGCAGATTAAGAAAGGCGAAGCTCTCGCTCTCGACGCGCTTAGAAAGTATGTTGTTGCAAATACCGAATACACCGAAGACGACGTTAAAGACATGACCGCTACTCAGCTTTACGCAGCTCTCGGCGCAACCAGACTCGATCAGGCAGGTCTTTATTCCGAAGCTCTCCGTAACGCGTACACCACAGCTAAGAATTACGACTTCAAATTTGCGGAAAAAGAAGAAACCGCTAAAGTAATCGAGGCTATGGGCTCTGTTGCTCAATTTAATTACAGCATCTATCAGAAAGCTCTTGCTGCTTATAAAAACGCTATCAAAGCGGTAGAAGACGCGAGATTCGAATACCTTGTTTCCGCAGACAGCGAATACCAGAAAACTCTTGCAAAACTAAGAGCTGCTAAAGAAGATTTCATTATTCAGAAGAAGTTAGTTGCTTCCCTGAACGTTAACGACGCAAACTACTCGGCTCAGCTCGAGATTTACGTAAACCTTCAGGACGCTTACGAAGCAATACTCAAAGCGTACGAAGCTTGCGGCGACGCGGCTAACAAAACCATCGACGGACTCGTAAAAGTTATGCAGACCGGTTACGACGCTCTTGCAAACGCGGAGAAATTGTTCCCCACCAACGTTAAAGAACAGCTTACCGCTAAGGCAAAAGACATCGAAAACGCTGCTAACAAAGCTAAAGACGACGCGTTCGCTTCTTTCGAAAAAGCACACAAGGAAGACATCGAAGCGGCTGAAAAGAGCGTTAAGGAGTACAAACAGAAACTTAAAGACATTGCCGCAGGCAGAGAAGTTAAGTAATTAAAAACAAATTCGAAGGGCGAGCTTTTTACGGCTCGCTCTTTTTCTTTTTTGGCGGCGAAAAACGTTGACTATTCCTCTTTGCGTTTGATATAATAATACGGTGGTTTGAAACAATACGGCAGCTCGAATGCCGACGGGCAGTTCAAAAGCGAAAACGCTGATAAGGCAAAATATATGAAAATAAAAGTCAGGGAAGAAAAATACGAAAACGTTCTTGCGCTAAAGCCGGAAAAAAGGCTCAAACCGAAAAAGCCGAGCAGGTTTATCAGGTGGCTTTTAAAAACGGCGTCCGCTGCGGAACTTAAAAAAACGAATTTTTCATATACGGAAGAGAGGACGGAACTTCTCGCTAAAAACGAGCCGTGCGTTTTCCTTATGAATCATTCGAGCTTTATCGATTTAAAAATCGCCGCTACGGTGCTGTATCCGCGCCCGTTTAACATAGTTTGCACGTCGGATGGTTTCGTCGGAAAAAATCGGTTTATGAGAAGCCTCGGGTGTATTCCCACAAACAAATTCGTATCCGATCCGCTGCTTGTAAAGGATATTTTATATTCGCTAAGGAAACTTAAATCTTCCGTTTTGATTTACCCCGAAGCGAGTTATTCTTTCGACGGCACTGCGACTCCGCTTCCGGACAGCGTAGGTAAACTCGTAAAAATGGCGAACGTTCCGCTTGTTATGATTAAAACGGAGGGCGCATTTATTCACGATCCGTTGTACAACGGTCTTCGCCCGAGAAATACCGACGTGTCCGCTTCGATTAAGGTTTTATGGACGAAAGAGGAACTTGAAAAAGTTTCTGTCGACGAAATCAAGCAAAAGCTTATCGAAGAATTTTCTTTCGACAATTTTAAAAGTCAGTTTGAAAGAGGCGTAAGCATCACGGAATCCTTCCGCGCGGACGGACTGAACCGCGTGCTTTACAAATGCGCTTCCTGCGGGGCGGAGGGTAAAACTTTCGGCAAAGGAATTACCGTCGAGTGTTCCGCGTGCGGAAAAAAATACACGCTTACCGAAAGCGGAAAACTGCGTGCGGAGGACGGCGAAACACGTTTTGAATTCGTATCCGATTGGTATAATTGGGAGCGTGAATGCGTAAAAAAAGAGATTCTCGACGGCGTTTATAAATTAGACGTAAAAGTGAGAATTTGCGTGTTAAAGGGCACTAAATGCCTTTACAGCGTGGGTGAAGGAAGGCTTCGCCACGACGAGAACGGCTTTGTTTTAACGGGGCTTGACGGAAAACTCGAATACCGTCAGTCGCCGGAATCGTCGTATAGCCTTTACGCCGATTATTTCTGGTACGAAATAGGCGATATGATTTGCATAGGCGAGGGCGGAATTATGTATTACTGTTTCCCGTTCGATTGCGGCGACGTGGTTGCTAAAACAAGGCTTGCGGCAGAGGAAATGTACATACTGAAAAGACAGGGACTTATAAAATAACGTCGTCCGTTTTAGACAAAAATATAAGGAAAAAAACGATCTCAAAAAGGAGAGAAATCAATATAATGAAAACTGACGTAGTAATCGTCGGCGCAGGTCCCGCGGGGATTTTTACCGCCTACGAAATGATTAAAAAAGGCTCCAAAAAGAAAATAATTCTCGTTGAAAAGGGCGTTTGCATCGAAAAAAGAGCTTGCCCGAAAATCAAAACAAAAAAATGCATGAACTGCAAACCGTACTGCCATATTACAACCGGCTTTTCGGGAGCAGGCGCGTTTTCGGACGGAAAACTCTCGCTCAGCTACGAAGTCGGAGGGGATCTTCCCACGCTTATCGGCGCGGAGCTTGCGCAGGAAACAATCGATTACGCCGATCAGATTTATTTGAGTTTCGGCGCGGATACTCACGTAGAGGGCGTAGGCAATTACGAGGAAGTTAAAGAAATCCGCAAAAAAGCGATTAAGGCCGGGCTTAAGCTCGTCGATTGCCCGATAAGACATATGGGTACAGAAAAGGCGCAGAATATATATTACAGCATAGAAAAGTTCCTTCAGGAAAACGGTGTGGAAATGCTGTTCGGCTGCGAATGTCTTAACATTATCCTCGAAGACGGAAAATGCAAGGGTGTGCGCATAAGCGAAAAAGGCGTTGAAAAAGAAATCTTCGCGGAAAGCACGGTTATCGCTACCGGCAGAAGAGGGGCGGATTGGCTTGAAAAAGTATGCGAACAGAACAACATCATGCACCTTCCCGGAACGGTCGATATCGGCGTAAGAGTGGAAGTGAGAAACGAGGTAATGGAAAAGGTAAACAAGGTTTTATACGAATCCAAGCTTATCGGCTATCCGCACCCGTTCAAGAATAAAGTGAGAACTTTCTGCCAGAACCCGGGCGGTTTCGTAAGTCAGGAAAACTACGATAACGATCTTGCGGTCGTCAACGGACATTCTTATAAAGAGTATAAGTCGGATAACACAAACCTCGCGATTTTGTGTTCACATAATTTCTCCGTGCCGTTCAATCAGCCTATTTCCTACGCTCAGAAGATAGGCGAGCTTACCAATATGCTCGGCGCGGGACATATTCTCGTTCAGCGTTTCGGTGATATTCTCGACGGAAAGAGAACATGGGAAAAAGAACTTCAGCAGTCCAACGTCAAGCCCACGCTCGTAGACGCTGTTGCGGGCGACATAACCGCCGCTATGCCGTACAGAGCGATGACGAATATAATCAACTTTATCCAGGCTGTGGATATGGTCGTTCCCGGGTTTGCCGCATCCGAAACGTTGCTTTACTCGCCCGAACTTAAATTCTATTCGAACAGAGTCAAGATGGACGAAACGTTCACCACTTCCGTAAGCGGTCTGTACTGTCTCGGAGACTCGAGCGGCTGGACGAGAGGTCTTATGATGGCTTCCGTAATGGGCATTTTAATGGGCAGAAGACTTGTGTAAAGGTTTAAAAAATAAGTAGAGGAAGAAAAATGATTTACAAAACGATAGATTTATATAAAGAATTCGGCGTTGAAAGAGGGGATAACAAAGCGGGATATTTAACCGTTTACGCGCACGAGAATTCCCACGAAATAAACGAAAGCAGAAAATATCCGTGTATGCTGGTTATGCCGGGCGGGGCGTATCTTTACGTTTCGGACAGGGAGAAAGAGCCGATTGCCCTCAGATATTTCGCTGCGGGGTACAACGCTTACGTGCTGAACTATTCGGTCGAACCTTCGAGGTATCCTACGCAGCTTATCGAAGCCGCAATGGCGATGGCTTACATAAGGAGAAACGCGGAAGAGCTTCATAACGACTCGGCGCACGTCGCCGCCATCGGGTTCTCTGCCGGCGGACATCTGTGCGGATCTATAAGCACCATGTACGGGGAAAAAGTCATTTTCGAGAAAACGGGTATTACCGCTATGGAGGCAAAGCCGAACGCAAGCGTTTTAGCCTATGCCGTCGTTTGTACCGAGTATCCTCAGGAAACGTATTTTCACCTTTGCGAGGAAAAACCGGAGATTATGACAAAAGTCAATATAGCGGCGAATGTGGATAAAAACACCTCTCCTATGTTTATATGGTGTACCGCAAACGATCCCGTGGTCGATCCCGGCAACAGCCTTGCCCTTGCCTCGGCGTGCAGAAAGAACGGCGTTCCGTTCGATTTACACATTTACAGAGACGGTGAACACGGGCTTTCCAACGGCGATAAATCGGTGTGGAAGGACGAACACCCGCACAGCAAACTTGCCGACAGATGGCTTGATGATACGCTCGTATGGCTTTCGGAACTCGGTTTCGATTATGTCGATTGATAATTAAACAATATTATAAGTCGCTTGTTTTTTGAGAAACAGGCGACTTTCTTCTATGTCGATAAGCTTTTCCGAGGGGGAAAACGCATAGCGCTCTATATAGCTATTTAAAAAGCTTTATAATTTGCTCGAAAATCGGCAGAGCGTTTATAATAGTTTCGGTGCGCACGCAATAAGATATTCTGACATATCCTTTTACGCCGAAATCGTCCGACGGAGCAACCAGCACGGCGCGTTTTTTGCATTCCTCAAAAAAGGAATTTCCGCTGCCGGGAGACTTGACAAACAGATAGAAAGCACCGTCCGGATATACGCATTCGTAGCCGTACGAAGTCAAAGAATCGTATAGTAAGTCGCGGTTCTTTTCGTATACCGAAATATCGGAAGTTTTGCCGTAGTTATCCGCGACGACGCGCTGAAAAAGAGATGGAGCGCACACGTACCCTAAAGCCCTTCCCGCACCGCAGATTGCCGCATATAAGTCGTTTTTTTCTTCGGCTTTCGGGCTTACGGCAATGTAGCCTATTCGCTCGCCGGGGAGAGAAAGGCTTTTGCTGAACGAGTAACAGGTTATAACGTCGTTGTAAAAGCACATAGGGTTTACTACTTCTTTACCGTAAGTGATTTCCCTGTACGGTTCGTCCGAAACAAGGTAGATTTTCCCTCCGAATTCTTTTTCTTTATCCGAAAGCATTTTGCACAATGCAAAAATTTGTTCTTTTGAATAAACCGTTCCGGTTGGATTATTGGGAGAGTTTATTATAATCGCTCTTGTTTTTTCGGTAATAGCGGCGGAAATTTTGTCAACGTCTAACGAAAAATTTTCGTCGGAATCGACTTCAACGCATTTTCCGCCCGAAGCTTCTATAAAAAGTTTATACTCGGGGAAATAAGGGCGAATAACGATGTACTCCGCGTTTTTCGTGTAAATAGCGTTAAATACAATGGTCAACGCGGAAGCCGCGCCCGAAGTTAAATAAATATCGTCGGCAGAGAGATTAAGATTAAACTTTGCACTGTCGTATGAGGCGATTTTCTCGCGAACTTTAACGTCGCCCTGAGCGGAAGTATATGCGTGAACGGTGTTGTCGTTAAGATTTTTATAGATAGATTCTCTTACGCTCGTAGGCGCGGGAACGTTAGGATTTCCGATTGAAAAGTCGAAAACGTTTTCTTCGCCTATCTGCTCTTTAAGCTTTTTACCGTATTCGAAAAGCTCTCTTATAGCCGAACGATTTGTTCCGAGTTTTTTAAATTTTTCGTTTACCATAGTATTATTTTATCACTTGACCGAGCGTTTTGTCAAACGCAGAGGCGTTTTGTCATATATATATATTAGGGTAAAGAGTTTTTTGTGAGGAGATAAAGCGGGTGAAGAAAGAACGAGAATATGATAAAAAATATTCGGTTGCTCTCGTCGGGGCGACCGGACTTGTGGGGCAGACGTTTTTAAGAGTTTTGGAAGAACTACGTTTCCCTGTAAAAGAGTTGAAATTGTTCGCTTCCGAAAAAAGCAAAGGGAAAAAAATTTTGGCTTTCGGCAGAGACTATACATTAAAAAATATAACCGACGATTCGGTAGAAAAAACGGATATAGCTTTTTTCTCTACCGATGCGGAAACCTCGGGAAAAATTACACCGATTTTTTTAAACGCCGGCGCGCTTGTAATAGACAATTCATCGTTTCACCGAACCAACCCTAAAATTCCTCTTATTGTGCCTGAGGTAAACTTAAACGCATATAATGGCGAAAGGATAATAGCAAATCCGAACTGTTCTACCATTCAGGCGGTTTTGCCTCTTTCTGCGCTGTCGGAATACGGAATTTTAAGCGTAAATTACACTACGTATCAAGCCGTAAGCGGAAGCGGTAAAAACGGAATAAGTGACCTAAAACGCACGTTAAACGGCAAAAACGGGGAATATTATCCATACAATATTTCAAAAAACTGTATTCCTAAGATAGGCGGAAACGGCGGTTTTTACGGATACACGGAGGAGGAAGTTAAGATGATTAACGAAACCAAAAAAATTCTCGGACTTAAAGATTTACCCGTTTCGGCAACGTGCGTAAGGGTTCCGGTTGAAAACTGCCATGCCGTTTCCGTGCGTGCCGAGCTGGAAAAAGAGTTCGACATAGATAAAATAATACAGGAACTATCGGATACGGAAGGCGTGGAGGTTCTTGACGATCTCGATCACGATATTTTCCCTGTGCAAGAGCTTGCCGACGGAAATGATATTGTTTTCGTAGGGAGAATTCGGCGTGATTTATCCGCAAAGAACGGTCTTCTTTTTTATACGGTAGCGGATAATCTGAGAAAGGGAGCGGCGACCAACGCAGTTCAAATCGCGCTCG
The DNA here is from genome assembly GCA_022768945.1 of Christensenellaceae bacterium. Classification (GTDB taxonomy): domain Bacteria; phylum Bacillota; class Clostridia; order Christensenellales; family Borkfalkiaceae; genus RGIG3732. The sequence continues at coordinate 34,660 of JALEKY010000044.1, forward strand.
GACTCATAAAAGCGAATAAAATATAAAAGCGGAATTTTTCGCACATTATCCGACATAAAGCATGATTAAAGTTTGTAAATTCGGCGGTAGTTCCGTCGCAACAAAAGAGGGGTATTTCAGATTAAAACAAATTATCGAAGCAGACGAAGAAAGAAAGGCGATTATCGTTTCCGCTCCGGGGAAAAGGTTTTCGGGAGACGAAAAAATTACCGATTTGTTATATTACGCTTTTTCTGTGATAGGAGATAAAGGCGCTTATTCCGAAACGGCGGATAAAATTATAGCGCGTTTTTCCGTGCTTGCGGATTTTGTCGGTTTTCGTCGAATAAAAAAGGAAGTGGAAAAATTTTTTTTGCGCGACGGGTTGTTTACCGACGAAAAGACTTTTGTCAGTCGGGGCGAATATTTTTCGGCAAAAATCGTCGCGGAATATTTAAACGGCGATTTTTTGGATTCGAAGGACTGTTTGATTTTCGATTATAACGGCAAATTAAATTTTGCGGAAACCAAAGTTCGGCTGAAAAAACTTATAAACCCTAACAAATTAACGGTTATTCCTGGCTTTTACGGCGGTTTTTTCGGCGGTCAGATAAATTTGCTTTTTCGAGGGGCGAGCGACTACTCGGGCGCCTGCATAGCGGCGGCTCTCGGCGCGAGAGAATATGAAAATTTTACGGACGTAGACGGCATTTTCGAGGCTGATCCGAAAATATACGAAAAAGCTCGCGTCGTTCCGTTTCTCACTTTTTACGAGCTTTCCGAGCTTTCCGCATCGGGCGCGAAAGTTCTGGAAGAACATACCATGCAGCCTTTGGTTTTTTCATGCATTCCGCTTGTCGTAAAAAATACTTTCAGCGAAGAAGAGGGTACGCGCGTAGAAAAAACAAGGCGTGCGTTTACGGGAAAACCTATCGGTATTACGGGAAAAAAGGGGCTAATTGTTTTTTTCGTTGCTTTAACTTCAAACGTGGAAGAGGCGAAAACGATAAGGGGAATAAGCTCTTTTCTCGCTGAAAAATCTATTTCGACGGAAGTTTTTTTCGTTCGGAGAAAAGCTGCTATTTTTGTTGTAAAAAAAGAAAAGATAGATAAATGTTTTTTCCCTTCGGACGGAATTGCCGATCGGAGCGAAGAAAATTTTGATAAAAGGCTTTGTTTTATCGAAAAACAGATTTCGCGGCTTTACGGAGTTGCGGTCGTTTGTCATGTCGGCGCTTGCTCTGTTTCGGTTGTCGGAGAGTGTCCCGAGCCCACGCGCGCGCGTGCCGTCAGCCGCCCGAACGAGAGCAACGTTCGCCCGATTTTTTCGCAAAGCGTAGAAAAGTATTCTTCGGTATTATACGAGTCGTTCGAAAAAAACGGCTCCGAAGTTATTTGCGCTCATTACTCGGAAGACGACAACGTTCTCGATTTTTATCTTAAGTGCAACGACTTAAACGAAGCTGTTCGAGCTGCTTGTTCGGTCGTTTTCGGTTAAATTTTTATGGTTTCGGGATAATAAAGTTATTTTTTGAGTATATACGGTATACGCGTCGCGCGAGTTATGCGCTTGACTTTTATCTTCGCGGGTGCTACACTGAAATAGTCGTTTAACGACCGTTTGCTTAAACGAAACGGAGGTAATATGAAAGTAATCGTTGCCGGTTGCGGCAAAGTGGGTAAAACCATAATTGCAAGCATGGTAAAAGAAAATCACGACGTTGTAGCGATGGATACCAATCCTAAGGTCGTTTCCGCCGTGAATAACGAGTACGACGTTATGTCCTTGTGCGGTAATGCCACGTCTTACGACGATTTAAAGGAAGCCGGCGCCGGCGGGTGCGATATTTTCATTGCGGTAACGAGTTCGGACGAGCTTAACATGCTCGCGTGTTTCGCCGCAAAGAGAATGGGCGCAAAATATACCGTGGCGCGAATTCGCGAAGCCGAGTACAACAAGAAAAGCCTCGTTTTTATGAAAGAACAGCTGGAAATTTCCCTTGTTCTTAACCCGGAAAAACTTACTTCCGAAGCGCTATACAATCTTTTAAAGCTTCCTTCGGCTTGCAAGGTCGAGACGTTTGCCGACAGAAGATTCGAGATGATAGAACTTATTGTGAGAAAGAAAACCCCGCTCGACGGCGTAAGGCTTTCGGAAATAAGAAAGAAGCAGTCGTATAAATTTCTCGTATGCGAAGTTCAGCGCGGCGACGAAGTCTTTATTCCTAACGGTAACTTTTTGATACACAGCGGAGATAAAGTGGGTATTATGTGCGAGAGAGAAGAAACGCACAGAACGCTGAAAACCCTCGGTTTCCTTCAGAAAGAATGCAAGGAAGCGATTATTCTCGGCGGGGGCAAAATAGCGTATTATCTCGCGCAAAAGCTTTCGGAAAATCACAGCGCGGTAAAGATAATAGAGAAAAACGAGGATAAGTGCGTGGAACTTTGCGAAAATCTTCCGTCGCAGGTTACGGTTGTTCACGGCAACGGAATGAGCCAGGATTTGCTCTCCGAAGAAGGCATAGACGGAACGGACGCGTTTATCGCGCTGACGGGTAAAGACGAAGAAAATATTCTCATATCGTTCTACGCGATTTCCCGTCAGGTTCCGAAAATCGTGTGCAAAGTCAATACCGAAGAGCTGTCCGCGATCGCGGAAAAGCTCGGAATGGACAGTATTATTACGCCTAAAAGACTTGTAGCTGACGTTCTCGTACGTTATGCGAGGGCGCTTCAGAATTCTATGGGCAGCACGGTCGAAAAGCTGTACAGTATTGCCGGAGGACAAGTCGAGGCGCTTGAGTTTATAGTTACGGACAAATTCGAGTATTCTTCAGTTCCGCTTAAAAATTTAAAACTTAAAGAAGACGTTCTCGTCGCAGGTATAATAAGGCAAGGGCAGACTCTCGTCCCCGGCGGCGACGATTATATAATCCCCGGCGACAGGGTTGTGGTTTTTGCGAAAGGCAATCGCATAGGAACGCTTTCCGACGCGATTTCGGAAAGAAGGTCGGCTGAAAACAAATGAATTACAGAATGATTTTTTCAACCGTCGGCAAAGTTCTTTTCGTCGAGGCTGTCTGCTTTGTTTTGCCGTTTTTAGTGTCTCTTTGTTACGGCGAATTTATGACTATGCTGTGGTTCGGTGTATGCGCGCTGATTGCGCTCGCTTCCGGTTTCTGCTTAAGCTTTTTCTTAAAGCCGAAGAGCACTGCGATATATTCGAAAGAAGGTCTTATAACCGTCGCTCTCACTTGGGTGTTTATGTCCGTAATAGGCGCGCTTCCGTTTGTTATGACGGGCGCCGTTCCGTCTTACATAGACGCGCTTTTCGAAACGGTAAGCGGGTTTACGACTACGGGGGCTTCGATTTTAACCGAGTTCGATCCGGGAACGGGCTACCTTGCGATGGATAAGGGACTTTTATTCTGGAGAAGCTTTACCCACTGGATAGGAGGTATGGGTGTTCTTGTGTTCGTAACGGCTATTTCGGGGAAGAGTTCCGACCGTCAGATATACATTTTAAAAGCCGAAATACCCGGACCTACGATGGATAAAATCGTGCCGCGTTCGAGAGATACCGCAAAAATTCTCTATCTTATGTATTTCGGAATGACGATAGTTACGTTTATTTTGTTGGTGTGCGGCGGAATGTCGTTTTTCGACGGAATTATCCACGCGCTCGGTACTGCCGGTACGGGCGGTTTCGGCATACGAGTAGATGGCTGCGCAAGTTATTCGCCATTCTGTCAATGGGTTATAGCGATTTTTATGTTCCTTTTCGGGGTAAACTTCAATTTGTATTATTTGATTCTCGTGGGGAAGATAAAGGACGTATTAAAAAGCTCGGAGCTTAAATTATACGTTTTGCTCGTCGTTCTCGCAACCGCGGCGATAAGCATAAACATTCTTTCTTTGTACGGTTCGTTCGGCGTAGCGTTAAGGCATTCTTTCTTTCAGGTCGCAACGATTTCGTCTACTACGGGCTTTTCAAGCGCGAATTTCGATACCTGGCCTGCTTTCTCAAAAGCAATACTTCTGTTCTTTATGTTCACCGGCGCGTGCGCGGGTTCTACGGCGGGCGGCGTTAAGTTGTCGAGGGTTATGCTCCTTTTGAAGTCCGGCAACAGAGAACTTAAAAAAGTGCTCCACCCGAGAACGGCTTCCGTGGTTAAAGCCGACGGAAAAAAGGTAGACGAAAGCGTTATAAGCGCAACGGGTAATTATCTTGCCATTTATCTCGCGTGCATCCTCGTTATATTCCTTGCGATTTCCGTGGACGGGTTTAACGTTGAAACTAATTTCACGGCTTCGGTGTCATGTTTTAACAATGTAGGTCCGGGCTTCGGTGCGGTCGGTCCGAGCGGGAGCTATGCCGGGTATTCTGCTTTTTCTAAAATAGTGCTTACGCTCGGAATGCTTCTCGGAAGGCTTGAGATTTATCCGCTCCTTCTCGTGTTTATTCCGAATACCTGGATTAAAAGGTAAACGCGCTTTTTCGTAACAAAAATCTAATATTTACGGCAGCCTTTCTTTAGACGAAAGGCTGTTTTTTTATGTTCGGGAAAAAAGCCGGCGGTGATGTCGCGCCGTTTTTTAAGGTAAAACGATTAACAAAAGACAGATTGCTCATAATAAGTTTGGTAAAACGATAAACCCCTTAAAACGCGCAAAAAGGAGGTAAAATGGATAGAATATTTGCATGCGTCGAAAGTAACGAGAATATAGCCGAAAGGATTTTCGAGATGAAACTCCGCGGCGATTTTAAGAAAATTAAAGCGCCGGGGCAGTTTGTAAATATACTGATACCCGGTTGTTATCTTCGCCGCCCGATTTCTGTGTGCGACAAGCAAGGCGACGTTCTCACTTTGATATACAAAACGGTCGGCAAAGGTACGGAGAAACTCGGCAAAATCAAACGCGGCGAAACTCTCGATATTCTTACCGGGCTCGGAAACGGATTCGATTTATCGAAAAGCGGGAAAAGACCTCTTGTTCTCGGCGGAGGAACGGGCGTTCCGCCTCTGTATTTTCTTACGAAAAAGCTTATCGAAAAAGGAGCGCAGCCTGTGGTTGTAGCGGGTTTTAATGCGCTTGACGACTGTTTTTACGAGCAAAAATTTAAAGATACGGGCGCGGAAGTATATATCGTTACCGCAGACGGGAGCGTTGGCGAAAAAGGTTTTGTAACCGACATGACGAAGACTCTCGAATATTCTTATTTTTACGCTTGCGGGCCGTTTGCGATGTATAAATCGTTCGAAAAGCAGGCAAAAACTTCAGGCGAATACAGCTTCGAGCAAAGAATGGGGTGCGGTTTCGGCGCGTGCATGGGCTGTTCTATAGAAACGAAAAGCGGAATGAAACGCGTTTGCAAAGAAGGTCCCGTTTTTAAAAGGGAGGAAATCATATGGTGAAAACAAAGGTGAATTTGGCAGGGCTTACGCTCGATAATCCGATAATCGCTGCAAGCGGAACGTTCGGCTACGGAAAGGAGTTTTCGGAAATTTACGATATAAATATTCTCGGTTCTTTCGCGTTTAAGGGCACTACCGTCGAGCCGAGAAAGGGAAATCCCGTTCCGAGAATAGCGGAGGGAAACGACGGAATTCTTCTTTCGGTAGGATTGCAAAACCCCGGAATGGAGCATGTTATTTCAAGCGAGCTTAAAGAGATAAAAGGATACTTTAAAAAGAAAGTGATAGCAAACGCGGCGGGCTTTTCGGTCGAGGATTTTGTAATTTTAAGCGAAAATTTCGGGAAACAGAAGAATGTCGGAATTATCGAACTAAACGTAAGTTGCCCTAACGTAAAAGAGGGCGGTATTATCGGAAGTTCTCCGGAGAAAGTTTTTAACATAACCAAAGAAGCGAAAAAAGTGACGGATAAGCCGATTTTTGTAAAACTATCCCCTTGCGTAACCGATATAGGCGAGATTGCGAAATCCGCAGAGGAGGGAGGGGCGGACGGTATTACTGTGGCAAACGCTTTGACAGGAATGAGAATAGATCTTAAAACGGGCAAACCGATAATTGCAAACAAAACGGCAGGATATGCCGGCAAGGCGATTTTTCCTATCGCGCTGAGAAACGTATATAAAGTTTATGAAGCCGTTTCGATTCCGATTATAGGCGTCGGAGGTGTGTCTTCTGCGGAGGACGTTATCGAAATGATGTACGCGGGCGCGACCGCCGTCGGCATAGGAACGGCAGGTCTTATAAATCCGTTTGCGCTTAAAGAGATTATCGAAGAATTGCCGTTCGTCGCGGAAAAGTATAACATAGAGGATTTTTCTTCGATAATAGGTCTATCTCACAGATTTTGATTAAAAGCTGTTTTCCTCGGTTTAAAAATCCGCGAAAAACTGAGTAAAAAGAAGTTTGTTAAAAAACGTTCAGGTTTTGGGCTAGTGTGTTTAGCTGTTTTATAATTAATTTCTTGATTAAAATATTGATATTATGATTTATTTTGCGATTATATGATTAAAATGTTGACAATCTTGTATCGACTGTGGTATGAAAAAATTGTGGGAATATATAAAGAGGCAGAGGTATGGAATTCGATGTAAGGGATAACGGCGACGGTACGTATCACGTAACCGGTCGAATGTATGAAGAAAGCGGAGAGTGCCTTCTTCCTTATTTGCGGCGGTATAGCTTACCTTTTAACGATTATCGGTTTAATTGTCGGAACAATTTCCGCCGCAAATGCCGCTCTGTTTGACGTTTGGCATATGATTGTCCTCGAATTTAGAGTGAGCGCTCTTTATGCCGGACTTTTTAGTGATTTTTTTTATTGCTTTTTTATTTTGTTATGATTTTACCGCTTAAATCGAGGCTTTTCGTTTTTAACGCTCTGTAATCGGCGGGCGAAACGGAGTATTTCTTTTCGAAAGCTTTATAAAAAACAGAGTAATCCGAGAAGCCGACCGAATAACAAATTTCCGAAATCGGGCGGTTTGAAGAGATGATAAGCTCGCATGCTTTTTCAAGCCTAAGGTCGCTTAAATATCTGTACGGAGTTTTTCCGAAAGCGTTTTTGAAAATATTTATCGTTTGGTTTTTTGAAAGAAACAAAAGCGTTGCGAGTTCGCTTAGCGTAATCGGCTTGTCGTAGTTTTCTATAATGTAATTTCTTACTTTTTCAGCCGAATTCGGTTTCTTTCGAGAGCAGGAAAGCTTGCTGAGTATATTATAAAACAACCCCGTAGGTTCTACGCCTTTTTCTTCCGGCGGCAGTCTTAACAGCTTGTCGATATAGTCGTTTACTTCGTCCAAGTTGAAATTGCCTTTTATCGGAAGCTGACCGTTTTCGTCGAAGTTCCCGTAAAAGTGAATATAGAAGTAGTTGGGTAAATCGCACGGCTTTAAGCCTTGTTGCCATAACCCGGTGCGCTGAATATAGTATTCTCCGGGAAAAAGTTCGATTTCTTTCCCGTCTTCGGAAAATCTTAAAACGCCTTTTCTCATTAAAATAAGCACGCTTTCCGCGCAATATCTGTTAACGTGTTTTTCGTTTTCAAAAAACTGTCTTTCTCCGCAATGATGATATACGGGCAGTTTGTCAAGATCTAATTTAAGCATCGTATGTAATCCTCCTTGCGTATATAATAACACATTGTAATGATAAATGCAATATATAAATTGATAATTGAAATTGTTTTTTTATTGTTTTTTCTGTATAATCGGCTTATAGAGTTCGATTTAGTCGTAACTTAAAAGGAGCTTGTATGAAATACGATTTTATAAATCCGAAAGAAATAACTCCCGACGGCTGGCTTATGAGGCAGCTTAGAATTCAGGCAGACGGGCTGCACGGCAATCTCGATAAAGTTTGGCGGGACGTAAAAGAGAGCAAGTGGCTCGGAGGAAACGGCGAGGGGTGGGAAAGACTTCCTCTTTTTTTGGACGGGTTTATTCCTCTGTCCTTGCTCGTCGGGGACGAGGATAAAATCGCCCGCGCGAAAAAGTATGCCGACTGCATTCTTTCTTGTCAGGACGAGAAAGGAAGGTTTCGCCCGAAAAACGATACGGAGCCGCTTTCCGACGATATATGGGTGCAGTTTTTGATAATGAGAATGCTTACGAATTACGCCGACTGTCTATGCGACGATGATAAGACGAAAGAAATTGAAAACGCGTTGCTTTCGTGCTTCGAATTTATATATGCCTACACAAGTGAGAGAACGCTGTTTAACTGGGCTGCGTTCAGGTGGTACGAGTGTCTTATTGCCGCGAAATGGCTGTTTGGCAGAAACATTTCACGGCAAAATAGAGAATTTATAATCAAAGTGTGCGAAAGGCTTAAAGTTCAGGGCGCGGATATTTGCGAGCTTGTCGAAGTTTGGAAAATGAACAAGGACAAAAATAAGGGCTGGAATTACGAAGCGCACATAGTGAATATTGCTATGACGCTTAAAGCTTATGATTTGTACGGAGAGATTATGGGGGAGAAGCCGACAGCGACTTCGGAAGAAGCGTTTTCCGTTCTATATAAAAAACACGGAACGGCTTACGGACATTTTACGGGCGACGAATGCCTTTCGGGACTGAGCGCGATACACGGTTCCGAGCTGTGCGGAATTGTAGAGGCGATGTACAGCTACGAGTGGAATACGGCGGTAACAGGAAAAAGCGTTTGGGGTGAACGGCTTGAAAACCTCGCGTTTAACGGATTGCCGGCTACGGTATCCGAGGATATGTGGACTCACCAATACGACCAGCAAGTAAACCAGATTTCATGCAAAAAATACAAAAAAGCGATTTACAGAACGAACGAGCCGGACGCCAACGTATTCGGCCTCGAGCCGAATTACGGTTGTTGCACTGCAAATTTCGGTCAAGGTTTTCCTAAATTTGCGCTATCCGCATATATGAAGCAACCGGGAGGAATTGTCGCCGTTTCGCCTGTGTCTATGAAAATTCAAACGGAAATCGACGGAGAAAAAGTAAATTTTTCGTGCAAAACGGAATATCCGTTCGGCAAGACTTGCGTATTTACTTCGGATAAAACGATAAAATTGAAAGTTCGCGTTTCCGAATACGCTAAAATCGAAGTATGCGACGAAAACAATAATAAAATCGATTGCATTAAATACGGCGGTTGGGTTGATTTTGTCCTTGAAAAGGGGGTAAATACGGTTGTGAAATACGAGTATTCGCCTCGCCTTGAAAAAGCTCCCGAGGGGGGGTATTGTCTTCGTTACGGAGCTCTTCTTTTCGCCGTGCCTGTAAAGGAAAAAAGGGAAATCGTCGAGTATGAGAAGAACGGAGTTGTACGCAAATTTCCGTATTGCGATTATACTTTAACTCCCGACGGCGAGTGGCGGTACGCTTTTACGAAAAAAGCCGCGTTTAACGTTGAAAATCACCCCGTGAAAGTTCCGTTTTCAAGAACTAATCTGTCCGTAACGATCTCCGCCGAATTAGCGAGGGTGAGGTGGAATTACGAGAAAGGATACGACTTGATAGCTTCCGAAAAGCCGGGGAGAATTCGCGTCGGAAGCACGGAACGAATAAAAATGCAGTCTTACGGCGCAACGAATCTGCGAATTGCCGTTATGAGCTTGTTAGACGACGAAAAATAGTAAAACGAAAAATAATAAACCGCAAAATAAATGTACTATGCCTTAAAACAGTACAATAAATCTTTACATAAAAAAATGCCGCTTTCAGGCGGCATTTTTGATGTGAATACGGTATTATTTGCAACGTTCCGGAAGCGGCAAAAGCTACTACTAACGAAATAAAGCCCTAGCGATTGCCTTTATTATCGAAAATTTCCATGCATTAAACGTACCAGAGTTTGAGGTAAGCAGTAACAGACTCTTTCATTTTTGCGAAAGTAATCGAATTTCTGTATTTTTCCGTAAAGAAGCCGATATTAATTTTGTCGTTTTTACGGCATTTTTCGGTCAGATATCCTTGTTCGATCAGTTCGTCAACGGCTTTTTGTCCGGCGACTTTTTCTGCGTTTTTCACAAGTTCTTCGAATAAAACGGGGGAGCTGTCGCGCTCCAAAGCCGTCCATATGTTAACCTTGCAAATGCCATCGCTATACAGGCTTTTTATCTGTTCGTCGGGAACGGAACTCGTTCCGTGTAAAACTATTTTCTCGCCTATAAGCTCCTTTATTTTTCTCGCGAGGTCGCCGTGATACATAAGATCTTTTCCCGTTGCGCGGTGCTCGGTCCCGAGATTTGCGACAACAAGATCTACGCCTGTTTTTTCAACGTATTCTTTTGCTTTTTCGGGAGTGGTCAGATCGTTGTGCTCGTCGCCCGTTGCGTCTACTATTTCGTCGCATGCGCCCTCAATTAAAATTTTACCTTTCATTTTTTTGACGAAGGCTGCGGTCGCTTCTATGTTTTTATCGAGAGGGAGAGCCGAGGCGTCGTACATAACGGACGAATACTCGCTTAAATCGCCGCTAAGCAGCTCTTCGTCGAGGTCGAATTGAGCGTGATCGAGGTGAATTAAAACGATTACGTCTTCATAAACGCCGCCTTTGCCTGCAAATGTTTTAATGTCGTCCGAAAACAGTTTTAAACCCGTTTTCCAATCGTGACATTCGCTGTAATTCGGGGCTTGCGAGCGGTGGGAATAGTTAATTGTAATAGCAATGCTTACGGGTATGTTTTTTCCCGTTTTCGCGCGGTAGTCGTGGCAAGCCGACAAAATGGCTTCGGTAGTGGTCTGGTTCTCTGTGCAAATGCATGGAATAACCCAACCTTGTTTGCCTGCGTATTCATACACTTTTTTAACTTCTTCGAATTTAGTTACTATCATTTTGCGCCTCACTTGTCGATTGAAATCAGATCGTATCCGAGATATGTGGTAAATGCTTCTTCAAGCACGTATTTCATATGTCCGACGCCTACCGTTGTGTGGTGTTTGAAGCCTCCTTTCGCAAGAGTTATCAGTTTGTTTTGGAGGTCGGGTATTTCCGCAACGCCGCCGCACCCGAAATATTCTTTTTCGATGGGTTCGCCCGTGAATTTTGCTTCGGAAGCATAAATTTTTAGCTTCCCGTTTTCGGTAAAGCAGTTGGAAAAAGTCATATCGAACGCCTTAATTCTGCCTTCGTTACTACCCCAGCCGCTGCCGGGATCTTCCTTTGCGAACATTTTATGCTCGGTAACGACGCCCTTGCCTTCCATAAGAGTTTGAGCTACCGGACCGCAGTGGAACAGAATAACTTTTTTTTCGTCGTCGCCGTAGTTATTGTTCCAATCGAGGCAAGCTGTAGGCATTTCGGAAGCAAGGTTCATTGCTCTCATGGTGATTGCCGAGCAAAGATCTATTTCGCACGAGCAAACAATGCCTCTGTCGTTGAGTTCGGAAACGAGCACGCACGGGCAAACGCGCAGGATCGTTTCCAGCTCGTTCCAACAACGCAAGGTAATCGCGTCAAGACGATATTCTTCTATGTACTCGTCGATAACGACCGAAATTTTAGATAACGTCAACTTGTTTTTCTCGGGAACGAGGGAGAAATCCGCGTACTTTTCGAGGGTGTTTAATTTTTGCAAAACTTTTTCGTCGTTATCCGTTTTCTCGTTTACTTTGAAAATAAGTTCGGATAGGTCGAAACTTTCCACGTTTATGCCGTAACGCTGAAGGGTGACTTCGTCGAATCTGACCGTTTTGAATGCGGTCGTTCTCGCGCCGATGCAGCCGAGGTTGAAGCGTTTCATTCCTTTAACCACCCTGCATATAGCCGCGAAATCGTCGAGGTTTTTGCCGAACTCGGAAGACAACGGATGAACTACGTGCGGTTTCATAACGGTGAACGGAATTTTATATTGATAGAAAACGTCTGTTACCGAAAATTTTCCGCAGAACGCGTCGCGACGGTGAGCGAAGTCCATTTTTCCTATTTCGTCGGGGTAAGCTTGCATTAAAATCGGCACGCCGGCGTCTTGTAACGCTGCGACTGCCCCGTTTTCGTCTATAAAAATGGGCATGCACAGAATAACTCCGTCGTACTCGCCTTCGTGGCTTTTAAGCCAATCGTGATACAGTTTGCCTTCGTCGCGCGTTTCAACCGCTCCGTAGCGTGTTGCGTTTTCGTCCATAACGAGAGCGGTATGACCTTTGCTTTCAACGGCTTTAATCATATCTTCGCGCGCGCCTTTGATTAGTTCTGCGGGCATAAAACCGCGATTTCCGAAATAAAGTGCGAATTTCATTATTTTTCAATCTCCTTTGTCATTTTATATAGTTTTTTATACTTTTTGTATTTGTTGTCGTAATAGTTTTCGTCCATGCCGGAGTATAAAACTTCTTTTTTATACCGCACGAATTTTTCCTTAGCCGAAACGAAATCACGGCTTTGTCCGAGCGCTACCGACTGCAACATCGCAAGCCCGCATAGTCCGCCTTCCGCGGAACGAAGAGTTTTTATAGGCAGTTTCAGTACGTTTGACTGAATTTCTATGCGATATGAAGAATTCGAGCCTCCGCCGGTCGCAACAAGCTCGTTTATTTCTATGCCGAATTGTTTGACGGTTTCGAGATTAAATCTCATTTCGTAAGCGGTACCTTCGGTAATCGCGCGGAAGATTTCTCCGTCTGTAGAGGAGAGGGTCAAATTTAAAATGCAGCCTGTGGCGAAGTCGTCGCGGTATGGCGTTGCCGCGCCTCCGAAGTATGGTAGAACGAGCATATCTGTCTTTTCTTTGCCGCTTTTTTCGAGATAGGAGAAAACGTCTTGTTCGTCGCCTTTATAGCCGTGGAGTATTTTTTTTCTGAACCAATCGACTACCGAGCCGGAGGTGAAATTCAGAATATACGTGCAGTAGAGGTTTTCTAAAAACGGAACGACGGGGTAGCCGAAGTAACCGACTTTTATATCCGACGGAACTTTGTCGAATACGGCGGTAATACACTCGACCGTACCCATTCCGTCGGCTGCCTTACCCGAGTCGATTACGCCCGCTCCGAGCGTGGCGCAAACCTGGTCGTGAGAGCCTAAAACGAGAACGCAATCTGTCGAAAGTCCGGTTTCTCGGGCTGCGCTTTCAGAAATGTTCCCGACTATCGATCCCGTTTTTTCGGGGCGGGAAAACAGAGAAACGTCTATATTCAAACTCTTGCAAAGCTCTTTCGAAAACACTTTCTTTTCAATGTCGAAAACGCCCGTTCTTGCAGCGAGGGAATAGTCGATAACCCTTTCGTTTGTCAGTAAGTAACCGAAATAATCGCATATAAGCATTATTTTCTTTGTTTTTGCGTAAATGTGCGGGAAGTTTTCTTTAATCCATAAGAGTTTGTAAACGGAATACATCGGCGCAGGCATTACGCCCGCGATATGATAGAATGTTTGTTCACCGATAGTTTTTTTCGCTTGTTCCGCCTGAAAAGAACCGCGCGAATCCGTATAAAGCATGGGAAGGGTTAAAATTTCATCGTTTTCGCCCAAAGAGACAAAAGATTCTCCGAATGAGGAAAACGCGACGGAAGAAATTTTAAATTTTTCGCTTGCCGCGCGGATTAATTTGAAAACCGTATCCCGAATGAAAAGTATGTCGGCGTATTTTTCGCCGGCTACTTCTTTTAAAGGGCATTCTGCAGATTGGTAAAAAAGTATTTCTCCGTCTGAGTCGAAAACCTGAGCCTTAGAACGCGTAGTGCCTATGTCAACGCATAAAAAATTCATAAAATTCCTCCTTTTTCATTAAAATTTTAATTGATTTAAAACGGACATTATAGTATAATAAATAAAAAAATATGGTAAAATCATATCAATGATTACTAATTTTGAAAACATAGTAGAACGAAAACTGTTAAATCTGCTTGAAAATTTTTACGTTCTTACGGGGATGAAAATATGTATATTCGATCCTGACGGAAATGAAGTCTGTTACTATCCGGAAAGGCTTTCGCCGTTTTGCGAGCATATACGCAAGAACAAGGAAATTAACGAAAAATGTTTGAAATGCGATAGATTAGCTTTGAACGAATGCAGAAAAACAAAACAGGCGAAGATATATACCTGTCACGCGGGGCTTACCGAATGCGTAACGCCGATAACCGTTAACGGCGCGATAAAGGGGTTCATCGCGATAGGGCAAATCAGAGAAAACGAAAGCGCGGTTTTTCCTACTGAGTACGGGAACAAAAAGGAACTAAAAAGGTTGTATGACATGTTATCCGTAATACCGAGGAGTAAAACCGAGTCTGCGTTGTACATTCTCAACGCATGCGCGGAATACGAATATCTGAAAAAATACGTCAGCGAGTTCAGCGAAGCGTTCAACGTCAGATTGCAACGATTTATAAACGAAAATACGGATAAAGATTTATCAGTCGACGCGTTGTGCCGTGAGTTTGCTATGACGAGGCGAGAGCTGTATTACGAGATAAAAAAAGGATTTGACACAACTCCCGGCGAACTCGTTAAAGAATTCAGGCTTCGTTATGCTACCGAATTGCTTCGAGGAAGCGAAATGCCGGTGTTTAGAATTGCAGAAAAAGCGGGTATTTTCGATTACAACTATTTTTCAAAAATATTTAAAAAGCGGTACGGAGTAAGTCCGAGAGAATATAGGAAAAGCAGCGAATAAAGATTCGCTTTAAACGGCGGCGTAGGCGCGCGTTGCTTTTATGAGCCTGAAAACGGATAATTTTTCTAAAAACCGTCTAAAACGCGGATTATCGATATTTTTTGCCAAAAAAAGCGGCGCGGAGCAATTTGGCAATTTGCTTCGCGCCTACCAAAACAATATCTGATTCGCGCCGTAAAAAATATCAAAACAATAAAGAAAACAGTCTTTTATAAGCCGATACTTTCCTTACGTAATTTCTCGTTTCCGGATACGGAATAACGGAAAGATTTTCTCCGTCTTCGGAATAATCTTTGTGTTTAAGCCATTCGCGAACTTTCCCTTCGCCTGCGTTGTAAGCCGCGTAAACGGTTCCGTCCGAGTAAAATTTGTTTTTGAGATAACGTAGATAAAAGCAGCCGAAGCGAATGTTTGTGCGTTCGTCGTAGAGATTGTATTTGTCGATGCCCGAAAGCCGTGCTATGAAATCGGCTGTTTCCGGCATAATCTGCATAAGACCTGTCGCGCCTTCTCTGGATTTCGCGTTCGGGTTGAAGTTGCTCTCGGCTTTTATAATAGCGGCTACTTCGTTTTTATCTAAACCGTAAGCTGAAGAATACTCGTTTATAAACGTGCGGCAACGAAAGTATCCCGAAAAGCCGTAAATAAAGAAGAACGAAAATAAGACTGTCGCCGCCGCTATGAATATATAGAATAAAGAATTAAATATTTTTTTGTATTTCACCGATAAGCTCTGCCGTTTTATTTTTCAGAGAAATCAAATCCCCGTCGTTATATAATACAGTATGCCCGATTGGCGAAAAATCTTCATAGTTTATTTGATTTTCCATTCTTTTTTGCACTTCGGCGGAAGATAATCCGTCGCGCGCGCAAACTGAATTTATTCGTTTATCTTTGTCGCGAACTACAATTACGACTCTGTCGAAAAAACTTTGATAGTTCCCCTCGAAGAGAAGAGGAACTTCCGAGAAAGAGACACCGTCGCATTTTTCCGCCTCGGAAAGAAGCTCCTTCATGATAAGCGGGTGAGTGTATTCTTCCAGCTCTTTTTTGAGCGATTTATCTGTGAAAACTTTGTCGGAAACCGCCTTTTTCGCGAGTAAAACGCCTTTTTCGGTTTTAATAGGAGGAGTTTTGCAAATGTCGGAAATTTTTAAAACCACCCTCTCGTCGAGAATTAGTTTTTTATAAATTTCGTCGCACGAAAAAACGGGGAACCCGAGTTCTCCTATTATTTTTAAAACGGTACTTTTGCCGGAGCCTATACCGCCCGTAATCGCAACTTTATAGTTTTTCATAAAAGCCTCGGTTTGTTATTTTGCTTCTGCAAGGTTTTTGCCGGAGTAAACGTCGGCTGTGAGCGGCACTGACAGTTTTGCCGCGCCTTCCATTTCTTCTTTTATAATTACTTCCACTTTTTCTTTTTCGGAGGAAAGAGTGTTTATTATGAGTTCGTCATGAATTTGCAGAATAAGTTTAGAAGAGAGATTTTCGTTTTTCAGTCTGTCATAAACTTTTATCATCGCTATTTTAATGATATCCGCGCTGCTGCCCTGAAGCGGCATATTCATTGCCGCGCGTTCGCTGAAAGAGCGGAGATTGAAGTTCGGAGAGTTAATGTCCCGAATATAGCGTTTTCTTCCGCAAAGAGTGGATACGTACCCGTTCTTTCTCGCAAATTCCACGTTAGAATTCATATATTCTTTAACTTCGGGATAGTTTTCAAAGTATTTTGAGATGTAATCTTTCGCTTCTTTCGGGGAGCATTTGATGTTTTTCGCAAGTCCGTATTCGCTTATGCCGTAAATTATGCCGAAATTAACGGCTTTGGCTTTTCTTCTCATCTGGGGGGTAACGCTGTCGAGCGGCACTCCGAAAACGTGCGAAGCGGTCAGCGCGTGAATGTCGTCGCCGCGATTATATGCGGAAATAAGCTTTTCGCACTTGCTGAAATGTGCCAAAAGCCTGAGTTCGATTTGAGAATAGTCCGCGCCGACAAGTATATGGTCGGAGTCGGACGGGACGAAACATTCGCGAATTTCCTTTCCGTCCTCGTCTCGAACCGGTAAATTCTGTAAATTCGGTTCTTTGCTCGAAAGTCTGCCCGTAGTCGTCAGTGTTTGGTTGAAAACGGTATGGATAAGCCCCGTTTTTTTATCGATAAGCGGCTTGAACCCTTCGATGTAGGTGGAATTGAGCTTGGAAACTTTTCTGTACTTGAGTATAAGAGGTATGATTTCGTGTTTGTCCGAAAGCTCTTCGAGTACTTCCGCCGAAGTCGACGGATTTTTTTTCTTTTTACCGTCCGACAAGTTCAACTTCTCGAAGAGAATATGCGAAAGCTGTTTGGGGGAGTTCGGGTTGAAGTTTTCTCCGGCAAGGCTCAGGATTTTTTCCGTAAGAGAAGCAATTTCTTTTTTGTATTTCTCATTGAGCTTTGAAAGCTTGTCCTCGTCTACTTTAAAACCTTCGTTTTCCATATCGAAAAGCACGTAAGACAGTGGAAGTTCGATGTCCTTATATAATTCGAACTGCCCGTTTTCTTTTAAAGATGATGTCAATATTTCGTGTAAACAGAATAAAGAGAAAGCCGGGTGCGATACGGGCAATTCTCTTTGATCGAAAGCCGTTTCCGCGTCATTTGCCGTCGAGTACGGATCTGCAATGTATTTTTGCAGCGAAACGTCGTCCGTATATGCTTTTACGGAAACGCCGTATTCCGAGAGCATGTGGCGAACGTCTTTGCTCGAATAGAGAATGATTTTGTTGTTCTCGTTTTCCAAATGTTCTTTAAGCGTCTTAACGGCTTCGTCAAACGCATAGCCTTCGTCGAAAAAAGACTTTTTTATCGGAATAACGTATTCGTTGCCACATGAATAAAGGTGTATGTCGTCGCTGAAATATATTGCGGTTTGTTTTAAAAAAACGTCGTTAAGCTGCGATTTATCGGTTATATTGATTGTGCTTTGGTTTTTTTGAGAGTAATTCGCAGGGGCGTTTTCATTGTTGTAATCGTCGCCTGTCCGTGCGGCGGAAGAGCCTGCTTCGTCTTTTTCGAAAATATCTTTTTTGGAAAGATTTCGAAATTCGAGTTCTATAAACATTCTCTTTGCCGCATAGGGGAAAGGATAAGAGAATGTCATTTCGTCGAGAGTTTTATCTATCGCAACGTGTCTGTCTATTGTTGCGAGTTTTTTTGAAAGCAGACATAAGTCTTTCCCCGCAATAAGTTTTTCTTTAAGTTTACCCTTAACGTTTTCTATATTTTCATAAACTCCTTCAATCGTGCCGAAGTCAACCAAAAGACTTTTTGCCGTTTTTTCGCCCACGCCCGGTACGCCGGGGATATTGTCTGAACCGTCGCCCATAAGAGCCTTTAAATCGATAACTCTTAAAGGTGACGTAAGCTCTGTCTTTTCGGTGAAATTTTGCAGATCGAGAACGTCGAGATCGGATATTCCGCGCTTTGTAAAAAGAACAGAAACGTTTTCTCCGACGAGCTGAAACGAGTCTTTATCTCCCGTTACGATTTCCGTGTAAACGTCCTTGAAAGAATGTGAAAGCGTTCCTATGATGTCGTCTGCTTCTATGCCTGCTTGCTCGTATCTGCATATATTCAGCGCGTCGAGCGTTTTTTTCAATAAATCTACCTGAGGAACAAGATCTTCGGGCATTGGCTTGCGCGTGCCTTTGTACATATCGTACATTTTGTGCCTGAAAGTAGGCTCTTTCCTGTCAAACGCAACGAGAAGATAATCGGGCTTTTCGTCAGTAGTTAGTTTAAGAAGCATGTTTATAAACCCCATAACCGCGTTTGTGGGCGTTCCCGAAGAAGTGCTCATCGGCGGGGTAGCGTAGTAGGCTCTGTTAATAAGACTGTTGCCATCTATAAGAAGAAGTTTTTTCATCGCGCTGTCCTTATATAATAATATGTAGAATATTTGCGTCACGGGGCGTACATTCTTTACCCCTAAAAATTTTTTGTAAAAAACCGTTAAATTCTCTTGCAAAAACACTTCGAATGTGTTAATATAAGAAAGGTTTAAGGTTGTTTCGCATATTTAATTATAACAAACATTCCCTTAAAAATCAACACTTTTGCCGGTGTGATGGAATTGGCAGACGTAGTGGACTCAAAATCCACCGGTAGCGATACCGTGCCGGTTCGAGTCCGGCCACCGGCACCAAACAAGAATAAAACGAACCCGAGAGAAAATCTTGAGTTCGTTTTGTTTTTTACAAAAGATTATTTCGGTTTAAGTATTAAAATAGAATAATCATAAAGTAAAAGGCGAGAAAGTTTTCTCGCCTTTTACTTTATGCAACGCTTGCCGATGGTTTGAGCGTACCG
>JALEKY010000002.1 GCA_022768945.1 Christensenellaceae bacterium
GTTAAGGACGTTAAGCTCGCGAACATCAAAGTATATGACGCGGCTTCCACGTTGCTTGACGTTGTAAGTGTATACGCTCCCGTAAAAGAATTGACGAGAATCAACGTTCTGAGTATGGTTTCCGAGATATTCGCAGACGAAGCAACGCTTGCGAACTTCAAACTTAAGCCGGTAACCGTCGGAATAGTAGCAAACGAAGTACGTTATACGTTAGCCGTTCTCGAAAACGAAAAGGTACTCGGCGCTGAACTCGCAGCAAAGATAACCAATTCGGTAGGTCACGTTGAAACCCTGCTCGGCGCAGAAACCGAATTAGCGAAGCTCGACCTCGGACAGATAAAAGTTCAGGCGCTTATCGACACGATAATCGATATTACCGAAGAGTTCATTGACGAAACCGAAGAAAGCGGAGCCGCGCGTATGTCGATTATGCGTACGGCAACCACAGAGGAAGAAGAGAGCGTCGCTTCGATAGTTCTTAAAGCTATTAAGAAGCTTTCGAGAATAATAATTTCCGAAAATGCAACGTTGTCGAGCTTTAAGTTTAACGGTTCGAGTACTGTAAACGAGCTGTATGATTGCGTAACGGAAGCGGCAGACAAAAAATTGCCCGAAAAAGTACAGAAAGCGGTAGATATTGTATTGAACATTTACGGAGACGTAAGATTGTTCCGCATTACCTCCGACGGCTGGACTGCTACAAAGGCAATAGAAATAGCAAATACGCTTGAAGATATTTTCAAGCTTGTAGGTATCAGAAGCGAATACAAGTTCTACGAACTCCTTGAAAACAACGGCGTTCAGACGACTGTAGGCGACTTTGTGGATAACGCGAACGCAACCGTAAAAGCAATAACGGACAAAGTAAGCGATATAAACTATCTCAACGACATAGTAAGCGACTTGTACTTCAAGAAGGCGTTCGGAGAAACGAGTACGGTCGAAAAAGCCGCGGTATTCGGAACGTATGCCGGCGCAGGCGTAATTGCATACATCGTTGCTCCCGCTAAGGTAAGAGAAGCGATCGGAGAAAAGACGATAGCGGACTTTGTAGCGCCCGAAAAGATAGCTAAAAACGCAAAACAACAAGAAGTTCTCGAAGAACTCTTCGACTTCAAGCTTGTAACCGTACTTGACGTAATCGAAGGAAAGACCGCAAAAAGGACCGCGGCTAAAACGCTTGTAGAAAACATACAGGTCGGTGACGTTGTCGGTATGTTCTCGAGGATAGAGAAGACCGAAACAGGCTGGACGTACGGAAGCGAAACGTTCGACGAGCTCGCTACGGAAATCTTCGAAATCGAGTTTACCGACGTTGTATCCGCGATGGTGAAGGAAATCGAATTCACCGACGTATTCGACTATAAGAACGTAACGGTAGGCAAGACTGAAGGATTACTCCTCGACGCGACCGGAATCGTCAACGTACATACCGGCAAGGAACTTAAAGTAACCAATGCGGCTATTTCCGCGGTGGCAAGCCTCCTCAAGAGAGATACGCTCGTACAGAACGTTAAACTCGAGGCGACCGTACATCCCGTGGTAGACGCGCTCGGTGACGTTGTCGAAGCGGCAGGCGCATCCGAAGCGATAGTTACCGCAAGCGAAGAACTCGTTAAGGTAGTACTCAGCGACGTAAGCTTGAAAGACTTCTCGCAGTACATCAATAAAGAAGCGGAATTCGCAGACATTTACGACTCGACCGAGAATTTGGTTGAAAAGATCACTAATAAGCGCATAAAAGACGGCAGCGCTCTCGCTGTAGTCGAAAACTTCGTAAAGACGAAGCTTGACGGCATAACGATAGGCAACTGCAAGACGGAAGTGCCCGCGATGCTCAAGGCAATTACGACTTACGAAGTAATAGACCTTGCCGCAGACGTAGCTGACACGTTCGAAAAGATCCCCGCCGGCGTAACCGAAAACGCGGAGAAGTTGCTTAAAGAAATAGCTGCGGACAGAACGCTCGTTTCGTTCAAGTTCAACAAGAACGGTAAGTTCGTCAATATGTACGATTACGCGCTCGAAGCGGTAGAACTCGCTACCGGCAAAACGTTAACTCCCGGCTCGTTGGTCGACGAAGTAATCATATTCGTTAAAGAAGTATTTGCAAACGTAACTTTAGGCAACTGCGGCACGGAATTTATGAATGCCGTTAAGGGCATAAAGATTCACCGCCTTGCGGAATTCGCTTACGACCTTGTAACGGCTGTTACGAATAACGGCACAGTATTGAGAATGGCTGGCGCAGCGGCAGACGCGGTTAAACGTTTCGTTACCGACGACTCCACCGTTACCTCGCTCAAGACTCAGAACCTCTCGCTCGGCGCGATTAACGATACCCTTGCGGATATCCTCTTCGACTCCGATATGGAAACCCTCCTCGGGGGAACCGCTGCAGATAAAGCCAAGGCGTACGTAATCTACTATCTCGACGCAAATGCCGGCGCGGCGCTTTACATGATTTCGAGAGAGAAAGTTACTTCGCTCCTCGGAGAAACAACGCTCGGCATCGCTCCTTCGATAGCAGGCAAGACTCCCGCAATCTCCGAAATGATTAAGGAAGTCAAGATTAACGATATTCTCCGCGTAAGCGTTGATAAGTTCACCGGTAAGACGGATAAGAGCGGCAACCTTGCGGGAACGGTATTTATCGAAACGTACTTCGGCGGCGCTACGATAGGCGACGTTATAGAAGTATTCCTGCCCGAAAAACTTGCGGCGAACAAACTCGTAAGCGCGGTTCTCGATGCTAAACTTACCGAAGTATATGAAGTGGTTCGCGGCAGAAAGACCATAGCCCAATTCGGTAAAGACACCGTAGGGACGCTCACACTCGGTGATATGCTCGGAATAGCGAAGATCAGGTATAACGGCAACGAAATAACGTTGTACGAATACGCTAAGGCAATCCAACTTAACGATATTATCGCTTGCGTACTCCCGAGATTCGTTTCCACCGAAGAATATACTTTGATGGGCTTGGGCGAAATAGTCGTTAAATACTTCACCGTAGACGGCGGATATATCGACGCGGCTATGGGCGATGCTACTCTCGCAGACGCGTTAGACGCCGTTCTGCCGAGTAAGATAGGCGAAAACGTAATAGGCAAAGCATTATACAATATCAAGTTCAGCGATTTCTACTTCGCGGTAAGAGGCTATGCAAGCATGGAAGAACTGCTTTC
This sequence comes from Christensenellaceae bacterium, assembly GCA_022768945.1. Lineage (GTDB taxonomy): Bacteria > Bacillota > Clostridia > Christensenellales > Borkfalkiaceae > RGIG3732. The sequence goes on from JALEKY010000002.1 coordinate 3,189, forward strand.
CGACGCACTTGCAAACATCTCCGCAGGCGAAGTACTCGGCTTCGAAAAGGGCTCGGACGGCGCTTGGTATAAAGACGGAAAAGCTAAGTTCGTATATACTCCGAATGCGGAAAAACTCGTACTTACCGACTCCGTTAAATACGTTCTCTTCGGCTTGCTCAACGACGTAATGGGCGTTAAGGCAGGCAAGTTCCTGACAAAGGTAGGGGAAGAAAATTACTTAACGGCAATTAAGAACGGCAACGTCGAATTCGGTGAAGTGTTCGGCAGAACTTACGACGAAGTAAGCGGCAAGTGGCTTGACGAAAACGGCAAAGCGGCTATTCCTTTGTGGAACGCATTGTACTCGCTTAACGTTAAGTCGTTCGATAACGCGGTTCACAACATTCTCGAAGTCGCAGGCGATATAAAACTCGGAGAATTGCTCCTCGACGTAACTTACGACGAAGCAAACGGCTGCTGGATTTACAACCCGAACGGAACGAAAGCGTTTGCGGACGGCAAACTCTTCTCGATGATCGAAGCAAATCTCTTCAAGATGACCGCTAACTCCTTGCTTAAGAACGGCGCTCTCAACGTAGAGAACATAATGAACGTAATCTTCGAGAATATTTACCTCGGCAACGCGCTCGACTACAAGGTAGAAACGGTTGAAACCGCGCCCGAAGCGGCTACGGATAAAGCGTTTACCGAAATCGTTTCCGCTTACGGCAAGTTGCCCGCGGGCGAATACAAGGCTCAAGACGGCGTTTACTACGTACAGACGGCAGAATCGTATTACTTCCTCGTCGAAAACGCGGCAGGCACGTACGACAAGAAGACCGTTTCCGTAACCGACGCGCGCAAGATGGAATACAACGAATACGGCGACGTTCCGTTTGCGGTATCCGACCTCGATTACGTATGGACTGACGGCGGAACTCAGGTTTCGACAATCTATAACCTTATAGCAAACACCGACCTCGGCGGAATTGTAAACGGCGGCGGTATCGGTCTTATAGATGATCTCGGTTGGCTCACTATCTCCGATATAAACCTCGGTATCGACAATGCGATAATCGACCTTATCGAAGATACGCCGCTCTGCAAGATCGACTCGAAGATTGACGAAATAGTCCTGGCGGACCTTCTCAAGTACAACAAGACGGAAGTTACCGACCTCACCGGTTATACCGAAGTTGCCGGCGTTGAAGGCGTTATGGTTAACGCTTCGAACGAATACGTTAAGGCTGCGGGCGACAAGTGGTTCGTAGCGGATAACACGCTTGCGGCAAGAAAGCATGAGGACGGCATAGCTACCTCTCTCGATTATACGTTCGTTATGACCGAGGGCGAAGGCGCTTCTGCAAAAGAAATCAAGTTGTTGCAGTCGTTGTTCGCTTCGCTCAGCATTCACGAAGTAACTACAAGAAACGGCTTCGGCAATATAATGGATTCCGTCAACTATATGACTCTTGCCGAAATCCTCGGTGACAGCGATCCGTTGTTCGACGACGATCTCTTCAAAAAGCTTAAAGATACCGTTATCAAAGACCTCGCTACGGAAATCAAGGCGATGGAACTCGGTGACATAATGAACTACACGTTGACCGAAGTCGACGTAACGGGCTACACCGACGTGGATGGCATTGCAGACGTTAAGAAGACTGCGGACGGCAAGTATGCAAGAATGAACGACGACAAGTGGTACGAAGCTATCGGCTCTATCGCGGAAAGAAAGGCTGCTGCTTCCGAAACCATAACGGTAAACGATTACGTTTACGTATGGAAGAACGGCGGAGCAAAAATAGACATTACCGAAGCGGTATTCGCTTCCGTAACGATAGGCGACGTAACCAACGGCACCGGCGATATTCTCGACAGAATGTTCTGGCTCACCGCTAAAGAACTGCTCGGCAACAACATTTCGGATAGCAGTACGATATTCAATCTCATCGCTGATAAGCCGATTAAGAATATCGAAAGCGCAATCAACGAGTTGTACGTAGGCGACCTTATGGGTTACACCAGAGGTGAAGCTTCAACGACAGCCGCCGGTGAATACAAGTGGTATAAGGACGCGGCTAAGACGACCGAAGTTAAGGGCTTTGAAAACATCATGGCTAACATGACGGTCGGCGGACTCGGAACGACAGACTTTGACGACAAGATCAAGGGCGTTAAACTTAAAGAAGTATTGACTATCCCCGCAGGTAACATCCTCAACGCGGTTCTTGACGACGACACGACGTTGGGCAACGCACCCGGGAAAATTCAGGATAAGATGACGAGACTTACGATGAGTCAGTTCATGCAATACGGCGTATTAACCATCGACGACGGTACGCAGATAAAGTTAAATACTTTGTTTACAGGTGACGCGAAGAATTGGACGGAACTTACGATGAGCGAATTTATATCTGCGCTTATCAACAAAATACCCGATTAAAAAAGCTTGACAATAATCGGGCGAATGTGCTAAAATAATTAGACTTGCGGAGAAAAATAAAATTTTCTCCGCAGGGTAATTATATTTCGCGTTTGCGATTGAAAATGTATGCAAATGCGTTGTATCCGCTTAATTCGGGCACGCACCGTAATAAGCGGGCGGAAGCGTTTTTAAAGGGAAGCGTTTTCGACAAAACGGAGTATAACTCCGAGGGTTTGGCGCGATGGCAGGTAATTTGCCGAACGCGTTACGCCTACCTTGCTTACCGAAAAGGTAAGCCGAATAAGTCCGGGAGGTAAAAAAAATGAACAAGTACGAAATGCTTTACATCATTTCCAACGAAATCGAAGACGAAGCGAAGGAAGCAGTTGTTGCTAAATTCGAAAAACTCGTTACCGATAACGGCGGAAAAGTTGAAAAGATCGACAAATGGGGAACTAAAAAGTTCGCTTATCCGATCAACTACAAAGCAGAAGGTTACTATGTTTTGATGGCTTACGAAGCTGCGCCCACGCTCAACAAAGAGCTTGAACGTGTTGCCAACATCACCGACGAAGTTATCAGACAGATGATAACCAAACTGTAAGGAGAAGGTTATGAACAAGGTTTATTTGATAGGAAATCTTACGAGAGATCCCGAATCCACCGAAACTTCAAGCGGAGTTCACGTTTGCAGATTTGCAGTAGCCGTTAATCGCAACTATACGGGTGCGGACGGAAACAGAGAAACCGACTTCTTCAACATCACCGTGTGGAGACAGTTGGCGGATACTTGCGGCAAATACCTCAAAAAAGGCAACAAAGTTGCCGTTGTCGGTCAGTTGCAAAACCGCTCCTATGAAGATAAGGATGGAGTTAAACGCACTGTTACGGATATCGTGGCAAGTGAAATAGAATTCCTTACGCCGAAGAACGCTGCGGATTCTTTCGATGACGACGAAGCTGTGGTTTCACGTCCTCAGAGAAGAGAAAAGCCCGTTTTGGAAGAAGTTGACGACGATCAGCTCCCCTTCTGATTTTGCTTCGGGAATTCTGTTGAAATCCAAATTTCATTAAGAGGTTAATAAAATGGAAGAAAAAACTACGGCTCAGGCAGCCGCTCCGGTTAAAAAACCGATAAAGAGAGTTCAAAGAAGAAAGGTTTGCGCTTTCTGCGTAGAAAAAGCTACTTCTATCGACTACAAAGACGTAAACAAACTTAAAAAATACGTTACCGAAAAAGGTAAAATGCTCCCCAGAAGAATGACCGGCGTTTGCTCGGAACATCAGAGAGACCTTGCCGAAGCTATCAAAAAGGCAAGAGTTATGGCACTTTTACCGTTCAAAGGCGAATAAGAAACAAGTCGGGGCGTCCTGTACGGGCGCTCCGGTTTTTCTTTAACAAGGAATTTTCGGGATTTTTATGAAAAAAGACACGCTTAAAAAAAGTCTGCAGTTGTTTTGGTCTTTTCTTAAAATAGGGGCGATTACTTTCGGCGGCGGACTCGCTATGGTATCCGTAATTTCCCGCGAAGTTTGCGATAAGAAAAAATGGATAACCGAAAAGGAAATGGGCGATATAGTTATCGTTGCCGAGTCCACGCCCGGCGCGATTGCCGTCAACACCGCAACTTACGTCGGGTATAAAACCGCCGGAGTTCTCGGTTCCGCGATGGCTACTTTCGGCGTAATGGTTGTGCCGCTCGTTTTGATTTCCGTTATCTATCTTTTCTTCGACGCATTCAGGGACAACAAATGGGTGAACGCGGCGTTTAAGGGCATAAGAGCGCTTGTAATAGTGCTTTTAATCGAAGCCGCGGCTAAACTCATTCGCCCGATGACGAAAAACGCTTATACGATAATCTGCGCATCCGTAGTCGCGCTGATTACTATATTTACCGACTTCGATTCTATCTATCTTATAATCGCGGGAGGGGTTATAGGCATAAGCTGGTTTGTGGCTAAAGCTCTCTTCGCCAAGAAAAAAGCGCGGCTTGCAGGTGAAAATTCGCCCGTCGGCTCGACTTCGGGAGCGTCAAACGAGCAAACCGACAGCGCGGAATTGTCTTCCGCACAAGCCGAACAAAAAGACGAAAAGTCCCCTGAAACAAACGTTAACGATGAAATTTCAAACGAGGAGGGCAAGGAATAATGACTTATTTGCTTCTCTTTTGGGAATTCTTCAAGATAGGTTTGTTTACGATAGGCGGCGGGTATTCGATGATACCTATGATAAAACAAACGGTAATCGACGGGTACGGCTGGCTTACGGAAGAACAGCTTCTCGATTTTATCGGCGTTGCAGAATCTACTCCGGGCCCCATTGCGCTCAACCTCGCCACGTTTATAGGCAACGCTCAGGGCGGACTCGGCGGAAATATATGGGGCGGATTTTTCGGCGCCGTATGCGCTACGTTCGGCGTGGTTCTGCCGTCGTTTATAATAATACTCATTATCGCGATTGCGTTTGAAAAACTGATTAACACCGTGGCGGTTCAAGGCTTTTTCTACGGGGTAAGACCTGTAGTTGTGGGGCTTGTAGTTGCAAGCGCGATTACTTTCGGGTTGTCGGTCGTTCTGCCGCTCGTCAATCTTACTTATTTAAAAAATCCGGATTTCAGCAAGTTCGATTATGTCAGCCTTATTTTGATAGTCGTGCTGTTCGTGCTCGCAAAGCTAAAATTCGGCAAAAAGAAAAAAACTCTTCACCCGATATTTTTAGTGCTTATCGCCGCGTCGGCGGGGATACTGCTGTTCGGCGTACTCGGATTATAACGGGCGAATAGTCGTAATTTAAAGGCAAAAGGAAGGTTTTCGGTCAACACTTCCCGAGGTAATAGCCGGTGGTAATGGCGTTATAACGCTATAACCACCGGCTACCCAAACAAAAACCGAACGCAAATAATTTTTCAGGCGTTTTTGGTATCGACCGGAAAGGAAAATACGAAAAATGAAACTTTCAACTAAAACACTGTGCAGGGCGGGGATTATTGCCGCGTTGTACTTCGCGTTTACGGCATGTTTCGGCTCGCTCGCATACGGGCCGCTGCAAATCAGACCTGCCGAAGCGCTCACGATTTTACCTCTGTTTTTCCCCGAAGCGATTCCGGGGCTGTTTATCGGTTGTATGCTTTCGAATTTATTTTCGGGCTACGGATTGCCGGATATAGTCTTCGGAAGTTTAATAACTTTGCTTGCTTCCGTTGCAACTTATTTTTCGGGGAAGTTTATTAAAAACACCGCGGCGAAAATCGTTGTCGGCGGCGCGTTTCCCGTTCTTCTAAACGCGTTCGGCGTGCCGCTTATAATTTTGCTAACCGGCGGCATCGACGGCGGATTTACCGCGTATTTAATCTGCGTTGCGGAGTTCCTTTTAACTCAGACAATCTGGATTTACGGGCTCGGAACGCCGCTGTATCTTGTGATAAACAGGCAGCGCCAAGCCGGGGTAAAGTTCTTGTTGTAGAAGTTAGAAAGCCCTGTTAATGAGCGAAAAAGGTCGCTTATGTAAAAAGCCCGAGTTAACTCCGGGCTTTTTTTATGCCGTGTAATATCATTGACGTGCGGTCGGGGTGGGTTTTTCCGTCGCTTGCGGAAAAATGCGAAAAGTGGAGTTGTTGACCTCAGAAAGCAGCGTGGAACTTCTAAGAACCGAACGCAGGGCGGAATTTTCGTCTTTCAGCCTCGAGTTCTCTTTTCTTAACGCTTCGTTTTCCGTTTTAGCTTTCGCCGCGATGTTTTTTACGAGCATGTTTATCTCATTTTTAAGTCGATTAAGCGTGAAATCGGGCACTTTTTCAAAATAATTCTTTTCGTTTAAGTCACGTGGCGCACCGTCTTTTTGTTTTGCGGAAACAAATACTTCGGGCGTTTTGCAGAGCATGTTTCTGTATTTGTTCTGAAATCTGAGCATTAGTTTGCCGTCGCCGCCTGATAGCTCGTTAAGCGTCCTCCTGACCGATTTGTTGTTTTTTACGCCCTCGTTTACGGCTTCGATTAAAAGACGTTCTTCTTGCTTGTCGAAAGCTTTCGCCTTGTTGATTTCGGGCATGGACGAGAAATATTTGTTCTCCGTTTTGCCGAGTTTTATATCCGCGACGAGCTTATAGTAGAAGTTTCGGACGGAGCCTTTTGCTCTGCCGTGCTTTGCCGCGAATTCGGTAAAAACTCCGTCCAGCCCTTTGTTTTGCAGTTTGGCGGTTTCCGCCGTTTTTGCGAGTTCTTCTATTTCTTTTTCCGAAAAACCTCTGTTTGTTTTCATAACTCCTCCAAAAAAAGTTCTTTCGATTTGTTTATTGACATATACTTTAATATTTATACAAATATTTTTCGGGGTGCTTTATGAATCTTTATTTAAGGGCGAGGAGCGGCTATTCGTTAGAAGTAGACGGTAAATTTTGCGGAAATTATGCCGGCGATATAAAACTCGCGCAGCTCGGTACTCCCGCTTTAATAGAAATGATACCGCATTCGGCAGGGAAAAGTATAAGTTTTTTGGCAAACGGGGAATTAAAAAACCGCGACGATATTAAAGTTTACGCCTTAAAGGACGGATTTTTCGTCAGCGCGAATTTTTCGGTCTGCGGCAAGAAAGGTTTTAGAGTTTTGTATCAGAAGAGGTTCGGGAAAGTACTCTGCACGGTGTACCGCGACGGTGAAACGAGAGTAGTCGCAGAAACCGAAAAAACGGCGGAAGTATGCGTTTGTCCTGACGGCGCGGACAAATTCGAAGCGCGGTTTGACGGAAAAATTTTGTTTGTGTATTCGGTAGGCGCGCCGTCGTTTGTTTGCGCGTTTTCTACGGAGAACGGGCTGAAAAAAGTAATGGAAAGAATCTTTGATAAAATAGAATTTACCCCCGCATTACGCACGGAAACGGCTCTTTGCGATATAGAAAACACGGTTATTGAGCTTGAGTGGAAGTTTTACGGCGGCAAAATGTCGGCGGAGGAAAAGGGGTTTAAAAGGGCGGAGTTCGACGACAGAATTAAGTCTGATTTTTTTACGGAAAGAATATTTTTCGAAAGAATTTTTAACGGTCTGTCCGTAGACGATTTACTGACGGAAAATATGAAGAGCAAGCAAAAGTATCTGCGCGATTTTCTCGGTAATTTCGTTTTTATATTGCCGTGCTATTGTAGCATGGAGGGAGTGTGCCTCGCTTATCCCGAAAAAGATTATTATGCCGTTAAGGTGTTTTCCGCTTCTTTAAAAAACGGTCTTATAGATAATATAAAAGAAGTATGAAAAATAGAGTCTAATTATAAAGAGCCGAGTTCGTTTTTTGGCAAGAAAAAAGCCGACTTTAAGTATCGGCTTTCGGTAATTATCGATAAAGCATGAAATCTCCGTATAACGTTTATTCTGCGTTTTGTTTCGTCTTCCAACTTTCAATATCTTCGGCGTAGATTGCGTATTCGAGAACGTCGCAATCCTTATCGGCGGTGAATAAAACGACATATACAAGATACGCGCCGACTATAACCCCCACGACCGCTGTGCAGATAATCTGTTCGGTAGTCCAAATGTTTCCTACGCCGCATTTTTCCACGAGCATTCCGCCGAAATTATATATAAAATGCATAGCGGAGGGGAATAGAATATTTCCGGTTTTTACGAAAACGATTCCGCACATCGAGCCGATTAAAAAAGTGTAACCGACTTGCAAAAACACCGCGGGGTTGAAACCGTTCAAAAGATTTACGAGGTGCGTTAAGGCAAAAATCGCGCTCGAGATAGCGACTGTCAGAAAAACAGGCTTCTTTTTGCCGAAGACCGTAAGGTTGCTTTCGCGCAGTTTTACGTATATAAGAGGAAGCACAACGCCGCGGAACGAAACCTCTTCGAAAAGTCCTACGCCGAGGCACCATACCGCAAAAATCGCGATGTTGCCGGGCGTTTCGGTTACCGAGCAATTTCCGCTTAAAAACGATACGAACGGAAAGTTGTTTATAGCAATAATTACTGCAGGCAATACGGCAAAAAATCCCGCAACGCGCATTTTTTCAGGAATTACGTTAAATCCGAAGTCCGCAATAAATTTAAACATTACGGCAGAAAAAATAAGCCGCTGAATACCGTCGGCAAGAAGAAACACGAATTCGTCGTCGCCCGAGTAAAACCAGCCTACTATTTTTCTCGTGGGGAACATTACGACGCCTAAGATGAACAGCATCATTATAGCCGCCATCTGAACGGGTTCGTTCACTCCCGATTTTCTTAAACTTTTTTTGTTTGCAAACGTAGGAAAATACATACACATATTATAACCGCAAAACGCTGCCAAGTCAATGTAATTTCGGTTGAGGCAAAACGTTTATTTGCCTTTTACGGCGAAGGGTTTTACGCGAAAGGAGGAAGAGCTTTGTTCCTGCCCCAAAATCAGCGCGGTCTTTTTCTCGGTAACGGAAGCTATCGTGAGGAGATACACCTTTTCCGCTCCGGCGTTTTTAAGCGCTTCGGCAACGCTTTCCGCCGTCGCGCCCGTTGTCAAAACGTCGTCGACCAAAACTACGCGTTTCTTTTCGATAAGTGCCGTATTTCTCGCTTTAAACGAGCCTTTCAGGTTGGAAAGTCGTTCGGTTCTGTTAAGTTTTGCCTGATGCTCGGTCGCTTTTGATTTCTCTGTAAGAGGGGCGTACGGGTAGCCCGTTTTCTCGGAAACCGCCTTGCAGAGAAGCTCAGATTGATTGTAGCCGCGTTGCTTTTCGGCTTCCTTCGTCATCGGTACGAACGTGAGAATGTCCGCGTCGAAAAAATACTTTGCGAATACTGCCGAAACGAACGGCTCAAAAATTTCTACGAAATATTTTTTGCCGGAATATTTTGCGTCGCGAATGAATTTATCGACGGGAGGAGCGTAGTAAAAAGGGCTTCTCGCCATATCGAAAGACCACTCGAAGCCGGTGCACTCGTCGCAGAACGGAGTGGGAGCGGTCGTGCTTCTGCCGCAGTGATCGCATATGTAGCCGTCGTTTTTCGGGAGAAGAGAAAAACATTCTTCGCAAAAATATTGTTCGCCGGGGAGAAGAGTTGCGGAACCTTTATTTGTTGACGGAAAGAATTCTTTTCCTTTGAAAATCTCTCTGCCGCAGTTGTTGCACGTCCTGTCGAGGCGTGTGAAATCGTTCGCCGCAGCCGTGAATATTTTGAATAAATCGCGAAGCTTTGCCATTTCCCTTTCATCCCCCTTTGTCCCGGCGAAAGGCAGCCCTCGGCGCCGGGATTTTCCCTTTTTATTTTCCGCATAAAAAAGCGTATTCCGCCGATAATGTGCGAAATACGCAGTTTTTCTTATTTGTTTAAATACTTTTTAAGGTCGTCCGTCCTGTCAAGCTTTTCCCAGGAGAATTCGCTTCTTCCGAAATGACCGTAGGAAGAAGTCTGCTTGTAAATCGGCTTGAGAAGGTCGAGCGTTTTTATTATAGCCGCGGGGCGAAGGTCGAATTCCTTTTCGACGATTTCCGCTATTTTGCTGTCGGGAAGTTTGCCCGTGCCGTTGGTGTTTATATAGAGCGAAACGGGCTTAGCGACGCCGATCGCATAAGCGACCTCGAGGGTGCATTCGTCCGCAAGGCCTGCGGCAACGATGTTTTTGCATACGTAACGAGCCATGTACGCCGCGCTTCTGTCAACCTTGGTGGGATCCTTTCCGCTGAACGCGCCGCCTCCGTGGGGGCAACTTCCGCCGTAGGTATCCACGATGATTTTTCTGCCGGTAAGACCGCTGTCGCCGTGAGGACCGCCGATTTCGAACCTGCCCGTCGGGTTGATGAAGTACTTCGTATTTTCGTCGAGAAGGTTTTCGGGAAGAACCGCTTCAATAACGTATTTTTTAACGTCTTTTCTGAGCTGATCGGTCGAAATCTCTTCCGAGTGCTGGGTGGAAACTACAACCGCCTCGATTCTCTTTACCTTTTTGCCGTCGTATTCCACGGTAACCTGACTTTTTCCGTCCGGGCGAAGGTAGGGGAGAAGACCGCTCTTTCTTACTTCGGTAAGTCTGCGCGTAAGTTTGTGGGCGAGAGTTATAGCCATAGGCATATATTCCTCGGTTTCGTTGCACGCGTATCCGAACATCATTCCCTGATCGCCCGCGCCTATTCTGTCGATTTCGTCGCCGGAGCTGCGGTGTTCGACCGAGTCGTTTACGCCGAGCGCGATATCGGGGCTTTGAGAGTTGATGGTGGTTATAACCGCGCAAGTATCCGCGTCGAAGCCGTAAGAGGAGTTCGTGTAACCGATTTCTCTGATTTCGTCTTTTGCGATTTTCTGAATGTCGACGTAGCTTTCGGTGGTTATTTCGCCCATTATGAGTACGAGTCCCGTTGCGGTGCAGCATTCGCACGCCACGCGGGCATTGGGATCGTTTTCGATAATCGCGTCCAGAACCGCGTCCGAAATACGATCGCAGATTTTATCGGGATGACCTTCCGTTACGCTTTCGCTTGTGAAAAATTTGTTCATATAATTTATACCTCCGAAGGTCCTGTCACAACCAAATTTAATCAATCTTTTCTTCGACAATAAATTATATATTTATTTATTCGTTTTGTCAATTCTTTATATGCCGCAAAACGAGCGCGACAAATAAAAATGACGTTTGCCTTATTTTTTTCTTGCGGCACAAGCACCTTTTGTATTATACTGTATAATACAAGAAGTTGCAAACTTGCTTGCAAGGATTTGGGACTTCGCCTTATTTCAACCGAGAAGCTCAAAAACAACTTGCGTTTTTGAGATAAACCGATAGTTTTTAAAGATTTTGCCGTCAGGCAAAAGATTTGCTTCTTTTAGTTTATAATACAAGAAGTTGCAAACTTGCTTGCAAGGGTTTGGAACTTCGCCTTATTTCAAACGAGAAGCGCAAAAAAAACTTGCGTTTTTGCGTTAAACCGATAGGTTTTAAAGATTTTGCCGTCAGGCAAAAGATTTGCTTCTTATAGTTTATAATACAAGAAGTTGCAAACTTGCTTGCAAGGGTTTGGAACTTCGCCGCGATGCAAACATAAAAAATAATAA
>JALEKY010000043.1 GCA_022768945.1 Christensenellaceae bacterium
TAAAGCAAAAGAAGAGCCCGCTCCCGTGGATAAGGAAGAAAAACCGGCTAAAAAGGCGGTTGAAGAGAAGAGAAAAAAAGCGGAAAAGAAAGAAGCTTCCTCCTCGGATAAAAAGGAAGCGAAAGCTCCGTCTGCTTCTCCCGCAAAAGATGAAAAAACCCCCGAAAACGCGCAAAAATCTGAAGAAACGGTAAAAACGCAAGAGGAAAAACCGGCAGAACAGCCGAAGAAAACCGAACCCGTTTTGCCGTCGTTCATAGTCCGCAAAGCAGATCCGAACGTAGACGATAAGCCTAAGCGCGTAATCAGAAAAGAATTCATTCCCGCCGAGCCGAGAAGGGAAAAGAAACCCTATCAGCAAAGAACGCCCGGTCAGCAAAACGGCGCTCAGGGCGGATTCAATAAAAAGCCCGCGGACAAACCGGTAAGAACGTACACCGCGGCGGACGCTCCCAAATTCACTCCCCCTCAGGGTAAGGACAACAAGAACTTTGCGGCAAAGAAGAAAGTCGAAAAGTCGTTCGAGGAGAAGAAGACCGTCAATAAACGCGCTCTTATAAAAACTCAGATTTCCGTAGCCGATTTCGACGAAAACAAAACGGGTTACAGAAAGGTCAGAAATAAAAAGCAAAAGAGCGAACAAGCGGCTCCTACCGTAAAAATCGAAAAGGCGGTAATCACAAGCGAAGTAATCCCCGTAAAAGTTCTCAGCGAAAAAATCGGTATTTCGGCAGTCGAAATAACGAAGAAGCTGTTTAAAGAGGGTATCATTAAAACGATAAACGATACGATTGATTTCGATACTGCGGCATATATCGCGGCGGACATCGGCGTCGAGCTCGAACTTAAACTCGAAAAAACTGCGGAAGACGTACTGAGCGACCTCGCGGGCGACGATAAAGACGACGAAAGCAAACTCGTTCCGCGTCCTCCTGTAGTAACCGTAATGGGGCACGTCGACCACGGCAAAACCTCCCTTCTCGATAAAATCCGCCAGACCAACGTCACGGCGGGCGAAGCGGGCGGCATAACGCAGCACATCGGCGCGTACACCGTATCCGTCGGCGGCAACAAGATAACGTTCATCGATACCCCCGGCCACGCGGCGTTTACCGAAATGAGAGCGCGCGGCGCGCAGGTTACCGATATAGCAATAATAGTAATCGCGGCGGACGACGGCATAATGCCTCAGACCATCGAAGCGATAAACCACGCGAAAGCGGCAAACGTATCCATAATAATCGCCGCAAACAAAATAGACAAACCCACCGCGAATATCGACAGAATTCGCCAGCAGCTCACCGAACACGATATTCTCGTAGAAGATTGGGGCGGCGACGTAATTCTCGCTCCCGTATCCGCAAAGACGGGCGAGGGTATTCCCGAACTTCTCGATATAATAATGACCGTAGCCGAGATGCGCGATCTCCGCGCCAATCCGGACAGAATGGCTCGCGGCGCGATTATCGAAGCTCAGCTCGATAAAGGCAAAGGTCCCGTCGCAACCGTACTCATTCAGAACGGCACGCTCCACACGGGTGACAATATCGTAGCAGGCACCGTAGTCGGCAGAGTCCGTGCGATGATAGACGACAAGGGCAGAACCGTCAAATCGGCAGGTCCGTCCATGGCTGTATCCATCTTAGGTCTCGAAGAAGTACCTAACGCAGGCGACAATATTTACGCCGTCGAACAGGAAAAACTCACCAAGCTCGTCGCTCAGGAAAGAAAGAACAGAGAGCGCGAGGAAATGATAAGAGCCACGCAGAGAGTTTCGCTCGACGACTTGTTCAACAAGATTGCCGAGGGCAAACAACTTGCGCTTAACCTCATAATCAAGGCGGATGTACAGGGTTCTGTCGAAGCAGTCAAACAATCGCTTGTAAAACTCTCTAACGACGAAGTAAAAGTCAACGTAATACACGCGGCAGTAGGCGCGATAAGCGAAACGGACGTAATGCTTGCAGACTCGTCCAACTCGGTAATCATCGGCTTCAACGTCCGTCCGGACAGCAACGCGAGAACGATTGCCGAACGCAGACATATAGACGTAAAACTCTACCGTATAATTTACGAAGCTATAGAAGACGTTCAGAAAGCTATGAAAGGATTGCTTGCGCCTAAATATCACGACGTATACCTCGGCAAGGCAGAAGTCCGCAACACGTTCAACATTACGGGCGTCGGCACGGTAGCAGGCTGCTACGTAACGGACGGCAAAATCGTTCGAAACGGCAAACTCCGTATATATCGCGAGAACATTATGATTTGCGAAGGCAACGTGCTTCAGCTCAAACGTTTCAAGGACGACGTAAAGGAAGTGCAGCAGGGCTTCGAATGCGGTATGTCTATCGAGAACTTTAACGACATCAAGATAGGCGACTTCATCGAGTGTTATATTTCCGAAGAAATCAACGACTAATAAACTAACGGGGTAACTCCCCGTAAAACGGACCGGGGAAGAAAACTTGATTTTAAGAGTGATTTTCCTCGGTTGCATTTTATATAGGAGGACGAGACAATGAAGAAACTCCGCGAACAGCGCCTTTCGGGCGAGTTCAGAAAAAACATTTACGAGATAATACAAAACAAAGTAAAAAATCCCGATATATCCGAACTTTTCAGCGTGTCAGACGTCGAAGTAACCAACGATTTAAAACATGCAAAAGTATACGTAAGCGTATTCTCCGGCAGCGAAGAAAGCAAGAAAAGAACTTTCGACGCAATAGCCGCTTCCGCAGGGTTTATCCGCAAGGAGCTCGGCGTTATGATGCACATAAGAACGGTTCCGGAACTGCACTTTATGACAGATAAATCTCAGGACTACGGCGAAAAAATCGATAAACTACTCGAAGGATTGACGTACGGTGAAAACGAAGACGACGATAACGAAAATAGCTGAAAAACTTAAAAAGATAAAAACGGCGTTGATTTTCTCCCACGTCAGACCGGACGGCGACACTCTCGGTTCGGCTTCGGCTTTAAAGCACGCGCTCGAAAAACTCGGGATTAGTTGCACTCTCGTTTGCGCAAGCGATATTCCGGAAAAATTCTCGTTTCTCGGCATAAATCAAAATTATACCAAATTGCCGGATAACGCGCGTTTTGAGGCACATATCGCGGTGGATTGCAGCACGGAAGGAATGATAGGAGATATGTTTGCGGCGTTTAGTTCATGCAAAAACACGTTCAATATCGACCATCATATATCGAACACAATGTACGCCGAAAACAATTTCGTGCGCGACGTCGCGGCGAATTGCGAAAATATTTACGAGCTGATAACCGAGCTTTTCAAAGACACCGAGCATAAAATCGACGAGCAAATAGCAAACGAACTCATGCTCGGCATCGTCACCGATACGGGCGCGTTCGCACACAGTAACGTAACCGAAAAAACTCTCTCGACGGCTTCCGATTTAAAAGCGGCGGGCGCGGACTTGCACGAAATAATCTACAAGCTTTTCAAAGAACAAAAGTTGCAGCGGGCAAGACTTTTCGCCGCGGTTATGTCCGGCTTAAAAATCTATCACGACGGCAAACTCGCGGTAATTTCCGCGCGCAAAGCCGATTTTGAAAAAGCAGGCGCCACCACCGATATGACCGAGGGTTTTATAGATTTTCCTCTTTCTATAGAGGGCGTCGAAGTTGCCGTAAGCATAATGGAAGCGGGCGATAAAAAATTCAAGCTCAGTTTCCGTTCAAAAGGAAAAATCGACGTAAACGAAATAGCTTCCCGTTTCGGAGGGGGCGGTCACATACTCGCAAGCGGCTGTATGTTGAACGGTTACTATGAAGACGTCGTCGATAAAATCGTGTTTACGGTCGGCAACTATCTGTAAAGAAAAAGGGGATAGTTTTGAAAAACGGATTCATCAATATTTATAAAAACAAATGCGACGGATCTACATACGTCGTCAATAAAACAAAAAAGAAAATAGACTATAAATGCGGGCATATGGGCACTCTCGATCCGCTCGCTTCGGGCGTGCTTCCGATAGGAGTCGGAAAGGCTACCCGTCTGTTCGATTTTCTTATGGACAAGAAAAAAGTTTACCTTGCGGAATTTACTTTCGGCTATGAAACTGACTCTTTCGATTTAGAGGGGAAAGTCGTAAAAACAGGCGGCAGAGTTCCCGAAAAAAACGAGATAGTCGCTGTTTTAGGGGACTTTATAGGAGAAATCGATCAAGTCCCGCCGAGGTTTTCCGCAATAATGATAGACGGGAAACGCGGCTATGATTTAGCTCGGAAGGGCGCTGATTTTTCCCTTCCGGCAAAAAAGGTCGTAATCGACGATTTTAGTTTGGTTCGCGCATCGGGCGAGCGTTCCTACATATTCAAAATCGAGTGCCGCGGCGGAACTTACATTCGCTCGCTCTGTCGCGATTTAGCAGATAAACTCGGTACCGTTGCCACGATGACGATGCTCGAGAGGACGGAAGTCGGCGTTTTCAAAAAGGAGAAGTCCATAACTTTAAAGGAATTACTCGCTTCGGATAATGTCGAGCAATACATAATCCCGCCGGAAGACGTCCTTCACTTTCCCGAAATTGTGCTCGATAACACCTCGGCTATACGTCTTCTTAACGGATTAAAGGACGAATTTCCTTATCAAAACGGTCTATACAAAGTATTTAACGAAAGCGAATTCTGGGGAGTAGGCGAAGTATCGGACAAAAAAATCTATATGCGCGCATACGTCTGCGAGTGACTTGTTATTCTAAAAATGATAAAAGAAATATCGTTTAATCAAAAATACGAAGCACCCGTTGTATTATGCCTCGGCAGGTTCGAGTGTCTTCACAATGGACATAAAATGATTATTTCCCGCGCGGTTTCCGCTGCAAAAAAACTCGGGGCGGAAGTCGCCGTAATGACTTTTGATGCCGATTTTACGCGAAAAACGGGGGTAATTCTTAATTACGAAGAGAGAAAGCGAATGCTCGAAACCCTCGGCGTTTCGCTTGTTTTGCATATAGTTTTCGACGATACTTTCAAAAATCTCACCAAAGAAGAGTTTCTCGCAACTTTAAAAAACTCGCTTAATCTCAAAGCCGTTTGTTCGGGTTTCGATTTTTGTTTCGGCTATATGAGGGGTGGCGACGTTGATTATCTTAAAAGTTTTTTTAAAGGAGAGGCCGAAGTTTCCGTAACGGACAAGGTCGATTATAAAGGCGAAAAAATCTCCGCAACGAGAATAAAGGACGAGCTTCTTCTCGGCAATATCGAGTCCGCAAACCAAATGCTCGGCTACCCGTATTTTTTCGAGGGAATAGTAAAAAAAGGCAGAGAAGAAGGGCGTAATCTCGGCTTTCCGACGGCAAACGTCGTTTTCCCGACCGAAAAAGTTATGCCTAAGCAAGGCGTGTATATAACCCGCGTTACGGTGAGGGGCGATAGCTTCCCCGCAATCACAAATATAGGCTCGGCACCCACTTTCGGGGTTGATAAGATTCTGACGGAATCTTATCTTATAGGCTTTTCTTCGGATATTTACGGCGAACCGATTAAAGTGGAAATTATGGACTTTTTGCGCGATATACGCCGTTTTTCTTCTATCAATGAGCTTAAAGAAGAGCTTAAATCAAACGAGCTTGCGGCTATAAACTATTTTAAAAACGGCGCTAAATAATTTAAAAAACGCTATCGGGAGGTAAGACGTATGATAAAATTCGGACCGAGCGGCAACTCGCTGTCGTTTACGCTCGAAGGTCATAAAAAAACGGAAGAAGCCGCTCGCTGGGTAAAAGACAGGGGGCTTGACGCTTTCGAATACTCGTTCGGCAGGGGCGTAAACATGGGCGAAGAAAAAGCTCTTATCATCGGTGAAGCGTTCAGGGAAGCCGACGTGGAAATAAGCGTGCACGCGCCCTATTTTATAAATTTCGCTTCCACCGAAGCCGAAAAAGCCTCCAACTCGTTCGGATACGTTCTGGACAGCGCAGCCGCGCTTAAACTTATGGGCGGCAAAAGAGTTGTTTTTCACCCTGCCGCGCAAGGCAAGCAAACAAGAGAAAGTGCCGTAAATCTCACGTTAGACCGCATAAAAACACTTTGCGACTATATCTACGCGAACGGCTGTGAAGATATGCTTTTCTGCCCCGAAACGATGGGTAAACTCGGTCAGATAGGAACTATAGAAGAAGTCGCCTTGTTCTGCAAAGTAGATAAAGTTTTTATTCCCGCGGTCGATTTCGGTCACGTCAACGCAAGGGAGCAAGGCTCGCTAAAAACCGAGGAAGACTACGGTGCCCGTCTTGACTATCTCATATCAGAACTCGGGTTCGAGCGCATGAAACATTTCCATATTCATTTTTCGAAAATTCAGTATTCGGATAAAGGCGAAGTTCGTCATCTTACTTTCGAAGACGATAAATACGGTCCCGAATTTCCTCCCCTCGCAGCGGCGCTCAAGAAGAGAAATCTCGAACCGGTCGTCATATGCGAGTCCGCCGGCACTCAGGCCGAGGACGCCATGGAAATGAAGAGAATGTATTATTCGGTATAAACAATATGGCGGGATTTTAATAGTACGGCGAAACATTATACGGCGAAACATTAATAGTACTGCGGAGCCTTAATAATAGTCGTAATTTTTAATTCGCCGCCTTATTATGGAAATAACCGACAAATTCCGTTACAATTATCCACGATAAATTGATTTATATTTATTGACAAACAAACGGATAATATGATAAAATATATATCAAAATAAAATATATTACGGAGTGACGAGGTATGGATTTTTCTAAGGCTAAAGTTATATTTGTAACAGACGCAAAGCAAAGAATGTATTTTACCGGGTTTTTCTCGACTGCGGGGTACGTGGTATTGACCGAGAGCGAAACCGCTTTCGTCGTAGACAGTCGCTATTTTTACGCGGCGCAGGAGAAGCTTGAAGCTAAGGGCATAAAAACCTACGAGGGCGCGGATTTCACCGTTCTCAAACAGTATCTCGAAAAAGAGGGCGCGACCGAGCTTGGCATCGATTATTCAAAAACGACCGTAACCGAGTACGCGAAGCTCCAGAAGCTCGGCGTTAAACTTTTGGACGTTAGCGGCGTTCTCGATAAACAGATGTCCGTCAAGACGGAAGAAGAACTCGAGAATATACAAAAAGCGTGCGAGATAGCCGAAAAAGCTTTCCGCGAAACTTTAAAAATCATCAAAGTCGGCATGACCGAAAAAGACGTTGCCAACGAGCTCGAATATCGTTTCAAACTTTACGGCGCTTCGGACAAGTCTTTCGATACCATAGTCGCGTTCGGCACGAATTCCGCCGTTCCCCATCACGAGTCGGGGGACAGAAAGCTCAAAGAGGGTATGGTTATCCTCATGGATTTCGGCTGCGTATACAACGGCTACTGCTCGGATATGACGAGGACTTTCAGCTTCGGCATACCGTCCCGTCAGTTTATTCAGGCATATCAGGCGGTTCTTGCCGCTCACGAAGCCGCATATGAAAAAATCGAAGCCGGCATGACCTGTCAGGAAGCAGACAAAATCGCTCGCGACGTTCTTACCAAAGAGGGTTACGGCGAATATTTCACTCATTCTCTCGGTCACGGCGTAGGTCTTAACATTCACGAGTATCCCGCCGTAAGTCCCAAAGGCAAGGGCTGTTTGCTTAACGGAATGGTTTATTCCATCGAACCTGGCGTATATTTAAACGGCAAATTCGGCATAAGAATAGAAGACACCGTTCATATGAAGCTCGGCAAGAGCGAAACCTTTATGACTACTACGAAAGATTTGTGCGTACTCGAAGACGGCAAATTGAAGAAATACAAAATAAAATAAAAAACAAAAACCGCGCTCCCTAACCTAAGGCGGATAGCGGTGGGCGGCAGATAAAAGGAGTAAAATATGATATCAGCAGGCGAATTCAGAAAGGGTGTTACAATCGAATACGAAGGCAACATTTACACCATAGTAGAATTCCAACATGTAAAACCGGGTAAAGGCGCGGCGTTCGTCAGAACCAAACTTAAAAACATCGTAACCGGCGCGGTACTCGAAAAAACTTTCAACCCGACCGAAAAAGTAGAAAACGCTCATATCGAAACCAAGAGAATGACCTATTCCTACAATGACGAAGGCTTGTATTATTTTATGGACGAAGAATACAACCTTATCCCGCTCAACCACGATCAGGTGGAAGACGCTCTTATGTACATCAAAGAGAACGATCCCGTACAGGTTAAATTCTACAAGGGCGAGGCGTTCAGCGTAGAATGCGAAAACTTCGTAGAACTTCTCGTAGTAGAATCCGAGCCGGGCGTGGCGGGCAACACCGCGACCAACGCAACGAAGTCCGCAAAGCTCGAAACGGGCATCACCATTCAGGTTCCTATGTTCGTAAACGAAGGCGAAACAATTCGCGTCGATACGAGAACCGGCGAATATATGGAAAGAGTCAAGAAGTAATTTTTTGCCGATTTTCCGGGTTGCGTTTTTTATCGCAACCCTTTTTGCGTTATAGCGGCGAATTTTGTTTTCTCGGAAAATTGTGAAAATCACGTTCTTTACCTACACGATCAGTACGATAAAATTTTAACCGTGAAAAATGAGATTTTGCGCGATAACGTTTGAAAAAGAGGGGTAAGTATATGAAAACGGCTATAATCACGGGCGCTTCGTCCGGTATAGGCATGGCAACTGCGAAAGCGTTTGCCTCGGCGGGGTACGCCGTGCTTATAAACTACAATTCTAATAAATCGGGCGCGGAAGAAGTGAAAAGCGAGATTTTAAAAAGCGGCGGCGTTGCCGAAATTTACCGCGCGGACGTTTCCGATTTCCGCCAATGCGAAGAAATGGTTTCGTTTTCCGAAAAGACTCTCGGCTCTACAGAAGTGCTGGTTGCCAATGCCGGCAAATCTCTCGTAAAGCTTATAAACGATACGACCGAACCCGAGTGGAACGACCTTTTCAAAACAAACGTAAACGGCGTATATAACGCGGTGCGTTCGGTTGTGAACAGAATGATAGACAGAAAGCGCGGTAGAATAATCACCGTTTCGTCCGTATGGGGTGAAGTCGGCGGCTCGCTCGAAAGTTGCTATTCGGCAACAAAGGCGGCAGTCATAGGTTTCACCAAGGCGCTCGCAAAGGAGCTTGCCCCGTCCGGCATAACGGTCAACTGCGTAGCCCCGGGCGTAATAGATACGAGGATGAACGATTGTTTTTCCGCGGAAGAGAAAGCTGCCCTTGCTGAAGAAATTCCCATGTGCAGAATGGGCGCTCCGTCCGAAGTCGCCTCCGCAATACTCTTTTTCGCAAGCGAAGGGGCTTCCTATATAACCGGCGAAGTTCTCGGTGTTAACGGCGGCTTCAGATAAACCGAAAAATGCGTTCTTAGCCGGATATAAAAGGAAAACGCAATAAAAAATCACATAAAAAAAGGGATTTGATAAAATTTTGCGTATATTATAATTGTTGAAGAGAAATATATTTAAAAACCGACGAGCGGAGGAGATTGTGAGGGAGAAAATCGAAAAAAGAGAGAAGCTTTTCCTGTCGCCGTACGCAACCAAATCGGTGGACACAAAGGGCAGAGAACGGTACGAAGAGAAGTGTCCGTTCCGCACCGATTTTCAGCGCGACAGAGACAGAATTATATACAGTAAAGCGTTTCGCAGATTAAAAAACAAAACGCAGGTATTTTTCTCGCCGGAGGGCGACCACTACCGCACCCGCCTCACGCACACGCTCGACGTAAGTCAGGTGGCGCGTTCGATAGCTCGCGGACTCGATTTGAACGAAGACCTTGCCGAGGCAATCGCTCTCGGTCACGATCTCGGTCATACTCCGTTCGGTCATTCCGGCGAAGCCGTGCTAAACAGACTTTCTCCGCATGGTTTCGAGCATAACGTGCAGTCGCTGAGGGTTGTAGACGTGCTCGAAAACGACGGGAAAGGTTTAAATCTCACGTTTGAAGTGAGGAACGGCATTTTAAATCATAAAAAGTCGGGTAATCCCGCCACGTTGGAGGGACAAGCCGTTTCGCTTTCCGACCGCATCGCGTATTTGAATCACGACATAGAGGACGCTATGAGCGCCGGGCTTATCAAAAGCGTGGACGAGCTTCCCGCCGAAACAAAAATTCTCGGACAGAACTCGAGGGAGCGTATCAACACCATGATAACTTCCATTATCCGTACGAGCGAGGGCAAACCGTTTGTAAAAATGGAAGACCATATCCTCTCCGCCACCGAAACTCTTCGCGATTTTATGTTTAAGCACGTATATTTCACAAAGGAAGCCAAGGGCGAAGAAGAAAAGGCTGACAGAATGATTTCCACCATGTACTCGTATTTTATAGAAGACTTAAATCGTCTGCCGGAAATTTACAAGCCGCTCCTTGAAAAATACGATAAGGAAACCGTCGTGTGCGACTATATTTCGGGTATGACCGACCGTTACGCTATATATGTTTTCGAGAGCGTTTTCGTCCCGAAAAGTTTTTTACCCCACGGCTAAACCGCGACTGACAATCGGCACGCAATAAAAAGCACTTTAAAAAACGCGCGATAACGCGTGAAAAACGGCACTTATTAAATTATAAACAAATAATAACAAACGACGAAGAAAGAACGAAATGGCAATCGATCCGAAATTCATAGAGCTTTTAAAAGCTAAAAACGACATTGTAGAAGTCGTATCGAAATACACGCCGCTCGAGCAAAAGGGCGAGAATTATTGGGCGAGGTGTCCGCTACCCGGTCACAGCGAAAGAACGCCCTCTTTTTGCGTGAACTCGTACGGTCAGTTTTTCAAGTGTTTCGGATGCGGCAGAGGCGGAAACGTAATCAATTTCATTATGGAAACGGAAACCCTTTCTTTTTTCGAAGCCGTTAAGTTCTTATCAGACCGCGCCGGGCTCGAACTTCCCGATAATGTAAAAGAAGAGAAAAAGAACGACGAGCAGTACAAAAAGAAAGCTACTCTTCTTTCGATTTTAAAGGATACCGCGCTGTTTTACGTTGCGAATCTTCGTTCCGGCAAAGCGACCGAACACGAAAAATACATAAAAAAGAGAGGTCTTTCTCCCTCCACTATTACAAAATTCGGCATTGGCGCGTCACTCGATTACGACGGGCTTCCGGGGTACCTTAAAAGCAAAGGTTACAGATACGAGGATATGATAGCCGCCGGCGTTGTGACCGAAAAGGAGTTCAACGGAGAAAAACGCTATTCCGATTTTGAAGCGAAACGCCTTATTTTCCCGATAATCAACGCTATGGGTGAAGTAATCGCTTTCGGCGGCAGGGTACTTGAAAAGACTGATTTCGGCAAATACAAAAACACTAAAGAAACGTTTTTGTTCGTAAAAAACAAAACGCTGTACAACATAAACAGAATAAAAAAGATGCGCTCTAAGGGCGCTATTCCGTCGGTCATTATGGTCGAGGGATATATGGACGCGATTTCTCTTTCGGAAGCGGGCTTTGAAAACGTCGTCGCGAGTATGGGTACTTCCCTTACCAAGGAGCAGGCGCGCCTTTTAAAGAGATATACCGAAAACGTCTATATCAGTTACGACGGCGACTTTGCCGGTCAGAGCGCGAACGTCCGCGGTCTTGAAATTCTCAAAAACGAAGGGCTTAACGTAAAAGTCATAACCTTGCCGGACGGGCTCGATCCGGACGACCTTATAAAAAAATCGGGCGCGGAAGCCTATCAAAAACTTATAGAAGAAGCCTTGCCGCTCATCGATTACAAACTGAAGCTTTTGTACGATAAGTATATGGACAAAACCGACGAAGGCAAGCGCAAATACGTTTCGGAAGCAATCAAGGTAATCGAAACGGTTCCTCTCGAATCCGAGCGCGAAGACCTCGTAAAAAAAGTATCCGCGCAAACTAAAATAACCTTTCAGTCGATAATGAGAGATATAGAAAAGTCATCTGAAACGCAGGTTATCGAGCAAAAACAAGAAAAAATTCCAAAGTCCGAAACCGCTTTGGAACAAGCAGAAAGGTTTATTCTGGCTCGCGTGCTCATTTCCGAAAAATTCCCGCTCCCCGGCGATTTTATTCTCGGTTCTATACCCTTTACCGATAAATACCGCATGGAAATTTCAATTCACCTGCAGCAGCTTATGTCGGCAAAAATACCTATAAAACCGTCGTTCATAGTCGATTTTATGGAAGACGAAGAGGGTAAGGAAGAAGCCCGCAACATCTTAATGCAGCTCGATTTAAAAAATCTGATGAAGGACGACGAGGACAGATTCCTTAAAGACTCCGTCAGATTCATAAAACGCGACAGAATAGAAAAAAAGATAGCCGAGCTTGTATCGATGGCGGAAAAAGAAACGGACATCGAAAAGCGCAACGAAATAATGCGTATGATAATAGACGAAAAAAATCGTCTTAAAAGAACTAATTTAATGTAGTTCGGATTTTTATAAATCAACAGACACATTCGCCCGAAACAAAGGCGTTACGGAGGATAAACCTTAATGGAAAACGAAGAATTGTTGTTTAATGAATTTCTATCCAAACTTGTCGACGACTATAAAAAGAGCGGCTCGGTCAATGCCGAAACGCTTTTTGACAGACTCGACAAATTCGGAGCGGACGCGGCTCAGACGGAAGAAGTCTACAAAGCTCTCGCCACCGCCGGGATACAAGTCATTAACGAATACGAAAGAGACAAAAATCTTTACGACGAACTCAGCAAAGAAATCAATATGGACGATCCCGTCAAGATGTACCTTAAGGACATCGGCAGGGTTCCGCTTCTTTCCGCGGAGGACGAAATAGAAAACGCCAAAAAAATGGCAGAGGGCGACGAACAGGCAAAGAAGATTTTGTCCGAAGCAAACCTTCGTCTTGTCGTTTCCATAGCAAAGAGATACGTCGGCAGAGGAATGCAATTTCTTGATTTAATACAGGAAGGCAACCTCGGGCTTATGAAAGCCGTAGAAAAATTCGATTACCAGAAAGGTTTTAAATTTTCCACGTACGCAACCTGGTGGATAAGGCAGGCGATTACAAGGGCGATAGCCGATCAGGCGAGAACGATTCGTATCCCCGTCCATATGGTAGAAACGATAAATCGTCAGGTAAGGGTATCCCGTCAGCTCGTTCAGGAGCTCGGCAGAGAGCCTACGCCCAAGGAAATAGCGGACATTATGGGCATAAGCGAAGAGCGCGTAATGGAAATTCAGCGCATAGCTCAGGATCCGGTATCTTTGGAAACTCCTATCGGTGAGGAAGAAGACAGCCACCTCGGTGATTTCATTATGGACGAAAACGTAACCGCGCCTACCGATCAGGTTTCGTTTACTATGCTCAAAGAGCAGCTCATCGGCGTTCTCGATACGCTCACCCCGCGTGAAGAAAAGGTGCTTCGTCTTCGCTACGGCATAGACGACGGCAGACCGAGAACGTTGGAAGAAGTCGGCAAAGAATTCAACGTAACCCGCGAGCGTATTCGTCAGATAGAAGCAAAGGCGCTCAGAAAGCTCCGCCACCCGTCGAGATCGAAACGCCTTAAGGATTATCTCGAGTAAGATGTTGCCGTCGGAAAGACTTAAAATAATTTTTTCCGTCTTGCCGAAGTGCCGCAAGTTCGCGGACGTCGGTTGCGACCACGGATACGTAGCAAAAGAAATGCTTTTGTCCGGCAAGGCTGAAAAAGTCGTCGCTTCGGATATTTCCGAGCCGAGTTTAAACAAAGCGCGGTTAATTCTCAGCGAATTCGGCAAAAGCGCCGAGTGCGTTTTGTCGGACGGACTTAAACAAATCCCGCCGGATACCGACCTCGTTTTAATCGCCGGCATGGGAGGGGAGGAGATAATATCGATCTTGCTTTCCGCGCCGTTCCTTCCCGAAAAGCTCGTCGTTCAGCCGATGAAAAATGCCGATAAGCTGAGAAAAACGCTACTTTCTTTCGGCTACGCGTTCAAAAAAGACTTTATGTTTAAGGACGTGAAGTTTTATGATCTGATATACGCGGAGAAAGGCGCTGACGATTTGACCGAGAACGAAATTCTGTTCGGCAGGGATAACTTAAACGGAAACAACAAGGCGTTTAAAGAATATCTCGGAAAGGAAATCGAAAAGTACGAAGCGATATTGTCCGGCGAACTGAACGACGCGGTTCGCGCGGAGATAGAAAAAAAGAAACGAAAATTGACGGAGGTATACGTCAAATGAAATGCAGAGAAATCTTAGCCGTTGCGTCCGAATACGCGCCTCTTTCGCTTTCCGAAGCGATGGTGAAAACCGGAATGTACGACAACAGCGGCTTAATAATAGAAAACGACGAGCAGATTAAAAAAATACTTATCGCGCTCGACCTTACGACCGCGTGCGTGAACTATGCGATACGCGGAGGATATAACCTTATAATAACCCATCACCCGGCGATATATTCGCCCGTTACCTCGCTCGAGCTTACTAAAAACAGACCGTTAACTCTCGCCGCCACAAACGGCATAGCGGTAATATCCATGCACCTCAATCTCGATATCGCCCGTCGCGGCATAGACTACTGTTTTGCGGACGGTCTCGGAGGGAAACAGCAAAAAATACTCACCCTTTTTCAGGGCGAAAACGGATACGGCAGATCTTTCGCTATTGAAAAAAACACGCTCGAGAGTTATGCCGAAAAAGTCAAAAAAGTATTTTCCACGGATAACGTAATGATTTTCGGCGGAAGGCAAAGAGAAATCAAAAAAGTCGTTTCGTTCTGCGGCGCGGGTTGCGATATTCCCGAAGTCCGCCTTGCCGAAAAGGAAAACGCCGACTTGATAGTATCCGCCGATATGAAACATCACGTTATAACCGACGCGCTCGACAGAGGGATCTGCGTGCTTCAGATCACGCACTATGCAAGCGAGAATTACGGAATGAAAGTTTTCGCGTCGTATATAAAAGGCAAGTTAAAAGGAACGGAGGTAGTGTATTTCAACTCCGTAGGGTATTAAAAAATCCGCCGCGAACGAATCGGCGTGAGTATAAAACTCCCTTAAAACGCGAACGAATCGCATATATTTAAAAATTACCGAACTTTAGGAGGTACGGAAATGATAGAAAAGATGATTGAATACCAGACGGTCGACGCTCAGCTTAAAAGCGTCGAGCAGGAACTTTCGAGCAATGAAGACAGAAAAAAAGGTATTGCCGCAAAGAAGTTTCTCGACACCGTAAACGACAGTCTTACCGAGCTTGACGGAAAAGCCGCAGAGCTCGAAGCTGCGTTTAACAAATATCAATCCACCTACAAAAAACTTTCCGAAACGCAGAAAGAATTCGAGGGAACGATAGAAGAGTATTCCGAAGAAGACGAACTCAACTTCGTAAAAAAGAAGGCTCGCGAACTTTTAAACGAGCTTGCTTCGCTCGAACAGCAGGCAACCCGCCTTGCGGAGGAAATCGAAGCGGTAACCGAGCAGTACAAAACGCTTAAAAAGAAAACCGCGTCCGCACAGAAGCAGTTCCGCGAATGCGGTCAGAGATACACCGAGTTCAAGGCGAGCAAAGCGGAAATTCAAAAGGAGATAACGGGGCGTCTTGCCGAGATGGAAAAAGAGATTCCTCCCGAAGTAATGGCTATTTACAAGCAAAAGCGCGCGGAAAAAATGTTCCCGATTTTGTTCGAATACACCGGTTCCGGGTATTGCCCTCACTGCAGAACGGAGTTTTCAAAACTCGCGGAAAGCAAGCTTTCCAAAAACAACGTGGTAATCTGCGACAACTGCGGCAGAGTTCTTTACAAAAAGTAATTCGCGCGTTTAATTCGCACATTTTTTCACGTAAGATAAATTTTCCTCGCTTATGCACGATAAGTTTTCTCGCCTGCGAATAGGATAAATTTTTCTCCCCGGCGATAAAGATTTTGCGCTTCGATATCGGGGCTAAACCTTTAAAAGTCCCGTAAAACGCGCAATATCGAGTAAAATACATACAGAAAAAATAAGGAAAGAAAATGAAACTCGATAACAAAAAGGTAATTTTGGTCGGCTTTGCGTTCTTGCTTATCCAGGCATTCTGGATAGCGTACGACGCAATCGTTCCGCTGATGCTCGTAAACAAATTCGGCATGAACCAAACCTGGTCGGGGCTTATCATGGCGCTCGATAATATCCTCGCCGTGGTTCTCCTTCCCGTATTCGGTTCGGTATCCGATAAATGCACGAGCAAAATGGGCAAGCGTAAACCGTTTATTTTAATCGGAACGCTGTGCGCGGTCGTTGCGTTTTTCGCGCTTTCGGGCGTAGATTACGTCCAGTACAAAAATCTCGGCGCTCAGGCGGATATGCCGTACGCGGCGGAACTCATCGAAGCTACCGAAGAACAGCAGGCGAGTGCGGCGCGCGCAAAACAGGCTCAGAGCGTTTTCTGGGAAAAGAACTATTCCCTTCCGAATAACGAGAATACCAATCTCAACAAAAATCACTACCGAGAACTCGGCAGCGAAGTTCTTCTCCGCGATTACGTTTCGCAAATGCTTTACGTAAAAAACTACGCCGATTTAACCGAGCCTCAGCAGCTCGCATGCAGGGATTTTTACGAAAACGTATTGCTCAACACTTCGTACGTGTTTAACCGCTCGGACGACGGCGTTAAACAGTACAATATATACGAATATGCCGAAACGCAAAAGTGCGATAGCTGCTGCGGATACTCTTCGCATGAAGAGTTCCATACAACCTGCCCGGACTGCGGCGGTAAACTGAAAACGGAAACGCTCGCATATAAACTTACGTACACAAACGACGGCGCGCGCATTCTTACGGCTGTCGATCAGAACGAAGCGAAAGACGTCCGCGCTCAGAACGTATATTCAACGCTCGTAACTACCGCTCGTTCGGATTATGCCGCGGAACTTACATACAAAAACCCGGTAACGCTCGTCGTATTCATAGCCATACTTTTAATAGTTCTTATATCGATGGCAACCTTCCGTTCTCCGGCTGTCGCGCTTATGCCTGACGTCGTGGTGAAGCCTTTAAGGAGCAAAGCCAACGCGATAATCAATCTTATGGGCGTAGTCGGCGGCGTGGCGGTTTACGCGCTCGGTTTTGTAATGGGCGTAGATAAAATCAGCAATCAGCTTATGCCGTATATGGGCTATATCGGCGGCATATGTATAATAATGCTCGTCGCTCTCATTGTGTTTATGCTTACGGTCAAAGAACCGGAGTGGAACCGCGCCATGCTCGAAGCTCAGGCTCGGCTCGACGAGAGGGAAGAGGCTAAAGCAAAAGCCTGCACTGTCACAGAGGATAAAGAAACGGAATACGCCGAAAGAGAAGCTCTCGTTTCGTGCGATACGTTTACCGAAGCTCTCGTTGCGGAAGAAGACGTCATCAAGAACGTCAAAACCTCTTCTAAGAATTCTTCCTCGTCGGGAAAAGTCGCTTCGACTAAGACGGAGAGCGAGAATTCCGGCAAGAAAGCCGAATCCGTACACAAGCTCGACAGATCGCAGTTTATATCTCTTCTCCTGATACTTGCGTCGGTCGCGTTCTGGTATATGGGCTACAACGCGGTATCCAGCAAATATTCGCTGTATGCTATAAACGTGCTTAATAAGCCTTATACGCTGATACTTATCGTCGCGCAGGTAGCCGCGCTCATCGCGTTTATACCTCTCGGAATTCTGTCCGGCGTAATCGGCAGAAAGAAGACCATACTTATAGGCGTCGGCGTGCTTACCGCGGCGTTCGCGTGCGCGTACTTCGTAAGAAGAAACACCCCGGATATCGTAATGTACATATTGTTCTCGGTGGCAGGCATAGCATGGGCGGCAATCAACGTCAATTCCTTCCCGATGGTAGTCGAGCTTGCAAAGGGTAGCGACATAGGCAAATACACGGGCTATTATTATACCGCGTCCATGGCGGCGCAGATAGTAACTCCGCTTCTTTCGGGCGTGCTTATGGATTTAGCGGGAAATATGACTCCGCTCTTCATTTACTCCACGTTCTTCGTCGGCTTGTCGTTCGTAACGATGTTATTCGTCCGTCACGGCGACAGCGTTCCCGAAAAGAAAAAGGATAAGCTCGAATATCTCGACGTTTCCGACGATTAAACGAAAGCCTCGCTAAACGGGCAAATCGCTTAAGCATAATCGAACGGGAAAAAGCAATCGCGCGCGATTAAACGCCAAAGCAAAGGCACGGTCGTTTTTAAATCCGCAACTTACGCCGAACCGACGGCATAAGTTGTCGGTTGTATGAAAATTTGCCGAAAATTAAGGGGAATTATATGTTATAATACCTTTAATCTATTGACAACGAAATACTTTAAATATATAATAAGATACAGGGTAGAATGATTCTGCCGTTTAAGGAGTGTTGATTATGGGATATGTCGACAAAACCGTCAGTAAAAACGAAAGACTGATAAAACAGGCAAAGATAAGCTCTCTGAGCTTTTTGGACAGATACATAACGGCCGTTCTGTACATACTGGGCGGATTGTTTGTAATCGTTGAAGCGTTGTTCATCAAAATGGACTCTATAATGGTAGGCGAACAGATAGTAAGCGTAGCAACCGTCGTAACGGCGGCTTTGGGCGGCGTATGTTTCCTGCTTTTGATAGTGCTTGCGCTGTACAGAGTAATTCAGGTACTTACCGCGGCAGATAAAGACGCGCTTATTTCGGGCGCTGTGTTCGGTCGTCTCGCTCTGTTCGGGCTTGTAGGCATAGCGGTTGCGGCAATAGCGGTAATGCTCGGTCAGCCAAACCAGACGTTTGACGTTGTCGAAGGTATTCTGTGCGTAGTATTCGGCGGTTTGGTATTGCTCTTTGCAATTCTCCGTTATAAAGCCATCAAACTCGTACTTACCGATAACCGTGTGTTCGGCAGAAGAAACATCTGGCGTACCGAAGCGTTCGACCTTCCCATTGGCAAGATCGATAACGTAATCGTAGTGTTCTCCTTCTGGGGCAAAATGTTCAACTACGCAACCGTAACCATCAAATCGGTTATGGGCGAATACAAATACAAATACGTTACATCTGCGGAAGAATTCAAAAACCTCGTTATCGATATGGTTACCGAGGCTGAAAAGGAAAACGCAAAAGCAGAATAATTAAAAACAAAACAAACTAAGCAAGAGCGTAAAAACTCTTGCTTTTTTTATGTAACAAATTATTAACAAAAAACACGCCGAAAACCACGTTTCTATTATACTTGGCTGGCATAGTCGGGCGGACAGCTAAGTAAATATATATTATGAAAGAAAACGAAATCATAAAATTGTCCGACTTAAAGGTGAACGAAAAATGCGAAATATTCGGCTTTTCGTTCGATAAAGAGGGGATCGAACGTCTCGAATCGCTCGGTATAAAGAAGGGCGAAAAAATAACTTCGCTCAGAATAGCGCCATATTCTCACACCGTCATAATAGCCGTCGGCGGCAGACTTTTCGCTTTGCGCGGCGAAACCGCCGAAGGCGTTCTGGTAAAAAGAGTATGAAGCCGTTTATTGAGAAAACTGCCGGACGGAAATCGTCTACCTCGCCAGAAAAAATACTTCTTGTCGGCAATCCCAACGCAGGGAAAACTACGATATTCAATTTGCTCACCGGCGAAAATTTGCGCACGGGCAACTATAACGGCGTGACCACGTTCGCGGCTCGCGGTACTTTTTTCTACGAAGGCAAGCATTACGAACTTACGGATTTACCGGGCGCGTATTCTTTAAAAACGCAAAGGGCGGAGGAGACCGTCACTGCAAAAGCAATCGCCTCTGAAAAATCGTTCGTACTTATCGTCATCGAAGCCGAAAATCTTCTCTCTTCGCTCCCGCTTACAAAGGAGATTATCTCTCTCGGAAGACCGTGCGCCGCCGTCGTTACGAAGTATAAAGATTTTACAAAACGCGGAGGAAAACTCGACGTAAAAAAGTTTAGCGAATATCTCGGAATTCCCGTTATATCCGACGTCGATAAAAATGCTTTTAAAGAGTTTGTGTGCGACTGTACCAAGTTGCAATCAAAGCCTGAAAAGCCACCTGTTTCGCACGTAAACGGCGTAAAAAACGAAATAACCGATTTCTACAAGAAGCCGAAAATCGAAACGTTTACCCGCCTTGACAAAGTTTTAACGGGCAACGTTACGGGCATTATATGCGCTCTTTTAGTTGCCGCCGCGTCCATGTATCTCGCATTCGGCAACTATTCGCCGGGCGCGGTTCTCGGTAAATCGTTTACTCGCATATTTTTATATTTCGGTCAAAAAACCAAATTGCTTTTAATCAAAATAAACGCTCCCGAAGTTCTCGTGAATTTTATTACAAACGGTATATTCTCAGGCGTGTCGGGCGTGCTCGGATTTATTCCGCAACTCGCCGTTCTGTATCTCTGCTCGGTAATAATAGAACAAAGCGGCTACCTTGCGCGGCTATCCTATCTGTTCGACGGCTTGCTGAAGAGATTTGGCTTGTCGGGCAGAGCGGTGTTTCCGTTTATAGTCGGTTTCGGCTGCACGGCTCAAGCCGTTCTCCTGTCGGGTAGCGCCGAGAGCGAAAGGGAAAAACGCTCGCTTCTTTTTGCCCTCGGGTTTGTGCCGTGTTCGGCAAGGCTGCCGATAATAAGTCTTCTTATAACCGTTTTCTTTCCGGAGAAAAGTTTTTTTATAATATTTTCGGTTTATTTAGCAGGGATTTTTTTCGGACTTTTGATTTCGTATGCCTATTCGGACGAAAAGCCCGAAAGGAACGAGCTCTTCGCCTTCGAACTTCCGCGGCTTAAAATGCCCGGTCCGAAAATATGTATAAAACAGTTGAATTTTCTTCTTAAAACGTTTATAATTAAAGCGATAACCGTATTGAGCGTCGTGTCCGCGATACTTTGGTTTCTTAAATCATTCGGCGTTAATTTCGAATACCTCGGAGAAGAAAGAATATCCGAAAGTCTGCTCGCGTTTCTCGGCGGAAGAACGTCTTTTATATTCGCCCCCATGGGCTTCAAGGGCTGGCAAATGCCGGTAATCGCAATCTCAGGTCTTATCGCAAAGGAGGGAATGCTCAGCGCAGTATTCCTTGTCGGAGGAGAAGAATTTTTAAGCTCGATTTCTCCGCTCGCAGCTCTTTCGCTCATCGCTTTCTCGTCGTTCTATACGCCGTGCGTAATGTCGCTGTCGGCGGTAAAAGAAAGGTCAAACGCGCGTTTTTGCGCGATATACGGGGCTTTTACTTTTGTAAACGGTTTAGCGTTCGGCTATTTTACATATTTCGCTACGATGGTGATAAGTAAAATCGGATTTTTGTCTACTCTCGTAATTCCGCTTTCGTTCGCTATTCTCTCCTTTTCATACGCGTGGCTTTTTAAATGCGTAAAACGCGTTAAGGCAAAAATCAATCGGAGCTCCTTTGTAAGGGGAAAAATAAATTATAAGAAAAATGCTGAAATTCACTTCGCCTGTAAAAGAAAGGCTCGTAAAACTGATATGTGCGCAGGGTGTCCCGTTCGGTGCGGCTATGAAAGCGTTGCGCTCGAAAGACGTCAAACTAAACGGCAAACGCCAAAGTAAAGACTGTCTTTGCTTTCCTAACGACGAAATAATAGTATACGTTTCTCTGCCTGTCTCCGATAGCGAGCATGTCGAAAGCGAAGTCGCGGCGGATAAAAACTCTCTCGCAAACAATCGGTTGCATGCCTTTAAAACGATTTATTCGGACGAAAACGTCGCGGTCGTAATTAAGCCTCAGGGCGTTTCTTTCGAAGATTTTGAAAAAATCGTATCCGAAAAATACAAAACAGCCGAGGCGGTTCACCGGCTCGACGTCAACACTTTCGGCTTAATGATTTTCGCGTTGAACGGAAAGGCAAAAAAAGAACTCGACTTCGGCTTCAAAAACCGCACGTTCGATAAATACTATATTGCCGAGGTTGCCGGCACGCCCGAGCCGCCGAAAGCAGTTTTGACTGCCTATTTAGAAAAAAACGCCGAAAATTCAACCGTCTATATTCACGAAGAAAAGAAAACAGGCGACGTAAAAATAGTCACCGAATACAGAAAAATTGCACGTTTTTGTGAGTTTTACGGGGGATATTTAAAAAAAGTCGAATATGCCGCCGACGCCGGACAAAATGATGTTTCGCCCGCCGCTATCGAAAAGCAATCCGATTTACCGGAAACTTCGCTCGTAGAAGTCAAACTCGTAACGGGCAAAACTCACCAGATAAGGGCACACCTCGCGTTTGCCGGAATGCCGATAATAGGCGACGATAAATACGGCAACCGCGCGCTGAACAAAAAGATGAAAGTATCCCGTCAGAGGCTGTGCTCGTACAAACTCGTGCTGCATTTTTTACCCGCATCGCCGCTGTCCTATCTCGACGGAAAGACCTTCGCTTATTTTGATTGAAAACATATATGAAAAGAGCCACCCGAATAAAAAACAGAGAAGAAAAAGCCCGTTTATCGCAGATAAACGAGCAAAAACGCCAAAAAGAAATACATCGTTTCATGGGCGAAGCTATTAAACAGGCAGAGCATGCCGGAGCAAAGGGGGAGATACCCATCGGCTGTGTAATCGTCCTTGGCGGCAAAATAATTTCCCGCGGCCAAAACCAAAGGGAAACAAAAAAAGACGCGACCGCTCATGCGGAAATCATAGCCATACGCCGCGCATGCAAAAAGTTTAACGATTGGCGGCTTGCCGGCGCGGAAATCTACGTTACGCTCGAACCCTGTCCGATGTGCGCCGGCGCGATAATGAACGCTCGCATAGATAAAATTTATTTCGGCTCGTACGAAAAGAAAAGCGGCGCTTGCGGCAGCGCGTTCGACGTAACCGGCACCACCGCGCTCAACAGTCGGGCTGAAGTTGTCGGCGGCGTGAGGGAAGACGAATGCCGCGCCATCCTCACCTCGTTTTTCAAATCGAAAAGAGA
>JALEKY010000049.1 GCA_022768945.1 Christensenellaceae bacterium
TGGTGTACCCGTCGGGGGTCGAACCCGAAGTCGATGGCGTCGGAGGCCATTATGTTATCCAATTACACTACGGGTACATATAAAACAAGCCGTTTTTGCGCGTTTTTAGGGCTCTTTTTGATATCAGAACGGCTTGCATGCATTTCGTTTCAGTCGAAAATTGCTTTTTCTATTACGCCGCCCCCAAGGCATTTATCGCCGTCATAGAAAACGGCAAACTGTCCTTCGGTGATGGCGCGCTGTTTTTCGTCGAACTTTACTAAAATGCTTCCTTTGCTTCCGTTTTCGCCGCGAATGTAAACCGTACAGCCTTGTTCGGGTTGGCGGTAGCGGAATTTTGCGGTGCAGTGGAATTCTTTCTTTTCGGGTGGAAACGGGATCCAGTTACAGGAATCCATTTCGAGCGAGGAGGAGTATAATTTGTCTTCCGAGCCGTGCGCTACGTAAAGAATATTGTTTTTCAGATCCTTTTCTATTACGAACCAACGCCCTTCGTCGCCTTTCTGCCCGCCTATGTCAAGTCCTTTTCGCTGACCTATCGTGTAGTACATAAGTCCGCAGTGCTTGCCGAGAACTCTCCCGTCATAGGTTCTTATTTCCCCTTCTTTTGCGGGGAGATAGTTCATCAAAAACTTGCGGAAGTTTCTTTCGCCTATAAAACAAATGCCGGTGGAATCTTTTTTTGCGGCGGTCGCAAGACCGTTTTCTTCGGCTATTTTTCTAACTTCCGACTTATCGAGATCCGCGAGGGGAAACAGAACTTTTTCAAGCTGGCTTTGAGAAAGTTGATTTAAAAAGTAGGTTTGATCCTTGTTTTGGTCTTTCGCCTTTAAAAGGTAATTTGTGCCGTTTTCGTGCGAAATACCGCAGTAATGCCCCGTGGCTATGTAATCGGCGCCGAGCTCTTCGGCGTACTTTAAAAACGGACCGAACTTGATTTCGCGGTTGCAAAGCACGTCCGGATTTGGCGTTCTGCCCGCGGAGTATTCGCTTAAAAAGTATTTGAAAACTCTGTCGTAATACTCCTTTGAAAAGTTGACGGTATAGTAGGGGATACCGATTAAATTCGCCACTCTGCGAACGTCCGAATAGTCGTCGTCGGCAGTGCAGCAACCGTTTGCGTCGGTTTCTTCCCAGTTGACCATAAACAGCCCTATTACGTTGTATCCTTGGTTTTTAAGAAGAAGAGCCGCAACGGAGCTGTCAACTCCGCCGCTCATGCCGACCACTACGGTTTTTTTCATGTGAAGTTCCTTTTTTTATGTCTGTTCGCGCCGCGTAATAGATGACGCGAGGTGTATCTTAAAGAACGTGCGTTCCGAAAAAGCCCGTAAAACGCGCGTTAAATGTTGTTTTGATTGTTTTATTCTATGCCGTCGGAAAGCTTGTCGAGGGCGGTTTCTTCGAACAGTTCGATAAGTCCTTTGTCGCAAAGAGAGGAGAACGCGGGGTTTATAGGAAGTTCCGCCGTATATTTTACGCCGTGTTCTTTCGCTAACTTTTCAACGTCGCCTTTGCCGTAAATATAATGTTTTTTACCGCAATTATCGCACTGAAAATATGCCATATTCTCTACGATTCCGAGTACGGGAATATTCATAAGCTCAGCCATTTTTACGGCTTTTTCCACTATCATCGAAACAAGTTCCTGAGGGGTTGTGACTATTACGATTCCGTCTACGGGCAGAGATTGAAAGACCGTAAGCGGAACGTCGCCCGTTCCCGGGGGCATATCCACGAACATATAGTCCACTTTGTCCCAGATGACGTCCGTCCAGAACTGCTTTACGCAACCGGCGATAACGGGGCCGCGCCAGACTACGGGATCGGTGTCGTTTTCGAGAAGAAGGTTTAAAGACATAGTTTTAATGCCTGTTTTGGTTTTTACGGGGAAAATGCCCGTTTCGCTCCCTTCGGCTTTTTCGGTAAGTCCGAACATTTTGGGAACGGAAGGACCTGTTATGTCCGCGTCGAGCACGGCGGTTTCAAAGCCTTTTCTTCTTGCGAGAACGGCGAGCATAGCCGTTACCGAAGACTTGCCTACGCCGCCTTTGCCGCTTACTACCGCGATGACTTTTTTTACGGACGAAAGCTCGTTGAGTTTTTCTTTTTGAATGGCGTTTCTTTCCCCGCAGTTTTCGCCGCAGGAAGAGCAATCGTGCGTGCAGTTTTCTTCGCTCATTTTGTTACTCCTATCTAAAAAAGTGTGATTTATGCGCGATAAAGGGCGCTTTTTGTTTTAAAAATCGGTTTTTATTTCCGATAAATCGTTTGTGTCCATTCCGAGAGGAAGGAGAATTTTGTTTAAAAGACAAGTTTTTTCGGCTTGCAGATCGGGCTGCTCAATGCGTTTAATTCCCGCGGCGACGACGTTCCCTTTAGACGAAACGACTTCGGCTTTTAAAGAAATATCGTCTTTCGAAACGGTGGCGAAGTATTTTTCCACGCATGAAAGGATAACTTCCGCATTGCCGGAAACGGTGAATTTGCCGTAGTTTGCGGGAACGAAGAACGTGTCGCCCGCGCTTGCTTTTTTACCGTCTATATCGCCGCTTCCCGAAACGAACGTAACTGCGAAGAAACTGTCTTTATCCGCGGTAAACGAAAGCGAGCCGTCGATTTTCGCATAGCGAACGGTAAAGTATTTGCTGCAACCGATAATCGCGTCGTTCGGCTCGGATATGTCTACCGAAACGGGTTTGCCTCCGCGGAGATTTGCTACCGCCTTGGCTTTTTCGATATGCAGAGGACGAGCGTTGCCGTTTTTGTCACGTCTGTCATAATCGTAAACGCGGTAAGTCAAGTTGCTGTTCTGCTGAATTTCGCATATCGTGCAGCCTTTGCCTATCGCGTGAACTGTTCCCGATTTAATGAAATAGTGGTCGCCTTTCTGTACCTTTACGAAGTTCAAAAGGGAGAGCACGGTATTGTTTTCTATGGCAAGCGCGAACTCCTCGGGGGTGACGTCCTTTTTAAGTCCGAGGTAAAGCCCCGCGCCTTCGTCCGCTTCAACGACGTACCACATCTCGGTTTTGCCGAACTGCCCCTCGTTTTTAAGAGCGTATTCGTCGGACGGGTGAACCTGAACGGAGAGATTGTCCTTCGCGTCGATAAGCTTTATCAGCATCGGGAAAAAGGGGAAATCTTTGACGTTTTCACCGAGTTCGCCGTAGGAAACCGCGTCGCGCAAAGGCGTACCGTTTTCGTCGAGGCACAGCCCGTCTTTATGGAAAGAGAGTTCCCATGTTTCGGCAATGTTTGTGTCAGCGTGTTTACCGTATTTTTTCAGTTTTTCTCCGCCCCACACGTAATCTTTTATCGCCGGGGTGAGTTTAATGATTTTATCCATATAAAACGTTTTTATTCGGCATATAATTTTATTGTTTAATATGCTGTCGATTAAAAATAATTTTACTACTATCGCGGAAAATAGTCAAGTAAAAAGGTAAAAGAGTTGAGATAAAGCTTTATTCGCTTGACAAAAAGCCGTCTTGTGTTAAAATAAAAAACGGATTATCCGCAGGGTGGACAGTCGGCGGCGAACGAGCAATTTAAGTCGTTGTCTGCATTAGACGGTTAAAAGGAGATTATATGCGGAAGGAAATTACAAACTCCGAAGAAA
Source organism: Christensenellaceae bacterium (assembly GCA_022768945.1). Lineage (GTDB taxonomy): Bacteria > Bacillota > Clostridia > Christensenellales > Borkfalkiaceae > RGIG3732. The sequence goes on from JALEKY010000049.1 coordinate 3,623, forward strand.
ACGCGAACGAAGAAGAGGTTTCGCTTAAATACGACGGTAAAGCGCACGTCTTCAAGGGGGCTGTTTTAGGCTTTTTTATCGGGCTTGCGATTATAGTTCCGGGCGTAAGCGGCGCGGCGGTAGCGATTATTTTCGGCTTATACGAAAAGTTGCTGTACGCTATGGGCAACCTTTTAAGGAAGTTTAAAAAGTGTTTCGTATTTCTGTTGCCCGTTATTATAGGCGGGGTAATCGGCATTGCCGGCGGATTTTTCGGCGTGAGAAAACTTATGAACGTCATTCCGTTTGCCGTGGTCGCGCTGTTTGCCGGGCTTATGACGGGCGCGCTTCCCGTAATTACGGATAAAATTAAAGATAAAGAAAGAACCCCTTTCAGGCTGACGCTTATCGCGCTCGGCGTGATTATTCCGGTAGGGCTTTCGTTGTTTTCGGTGTTTTTCGACTCTTACGACAGTTCGCTCGAGAACCTTCAAATTTACCACTACGTTTTGTTTGTCGCTTTAGGCTATGCCGTTGCGATAACCCAAATCGTTCCGGGGCTCAGCGCGACCGCTCTTTTAATGATGTTCGGCTTGTTTACGCCGCTTATGAACTCGATAAATTTAGAGTTGTTTACTAACTTGTCGCTTATGATGGTTTTCGTTTGTCTTGCCGTCGGTTTTATCGCGGGGCTGCTTACGTTCTCGTCCGCGATGAGCAAACTTCTCGCAAGGTACGAAAACACTGCGTACTTTTTTATAACGGGACTTTCGATAGGCGCGGCGATTACGATGTTTTTCAACCCCGAAATTTACGAAGTTTACGTTTCCTGGGCGGCGGATACGGTTGCCTGGCAGGAAATTATCCTCGGCGCGGTTTTGTTTGCAGCCGGCTTTTTCGCGTCGAGAAAGCTTGTCGCTTTCGAAAAAGGAAAGGGAAATTAAAAGCATTTTGATTTAATAATGCGTGAAAAAGGCGGGTAATTGCACTTTAACGGATTTTTCCGATTGCAGATGAAAAACTTCAAATCCGCATGCGAAAAGCCTGATTTGCGGCAGCCTCGGAATTTGTTTGTCGGAGCCGTTTTCGTTGTTTGTTCCGCTAAAATAATAGGAAGCGCGAAACGGAATCGTCGGCAAGCGTTTTAAAAAAGTTGCTAAACGTGAAAAAATATGTTAATATTATTTAGTATAGATAGTTAAAATACAGGTGCGTAAAAATTATGGATTACAAAAAACACATAGCAAGCAAACTGAATTTGGAAGGTTTTACTGAGGAAGAAATAGCTTCGTTTATAGCTCTTCCGCCGAATACCGAACTCGGAGATTACGCTCTGCCCTGTTTTCGCTTTGCCAAGGCGATGCGTATGTCGCCCGTGGCGATAGCCGAAAAGCTTAAAGGCGAGTTTGAGACGGACGAGTTTATAGAAGAAGTCAACTCGGCTTCGGGGTATCTCAATTTCAGGGTAAACAGAAAGACGTTCGTTCGGGACGTGCTTTCCGAAGTCTTGTCCGCGGGTGAGAAATACGGTTCTTCCGACGAGGGTAAGGGCAAGACGATTTGTATCGATTATTCTTCGGTAAACATCGCAAAACCATTTCATATAGGGCACCTTTCGACAACCGTCATAGGCGCGGCGCTCTACAGAACTTATAAGTTCCTCGGGTATAACGCCGTCGGTATAAACCACTTGGGCGATTACGGCACTCAGTTCGGCAAGCTCATAGTCGCTTTCGGTAAATGGGGAGACAGAAAAACCGTAGAAGAGGGCGGCGTAAGAGAACTTATGAAGCTTTACGTACGTTTCCACGAAGAAGCGGAAAAGAACCCCGAGCTTGACGACGAAGCCCGCCGCGAGTTCAAAAAAATAGAACAGGGCGATAAATCGGCAAACGAGCTTTTCGAGTTCTTTAAAGCTCTCACTTTAAATGAAGTCGGAAAAATTTACGAAAGGCTTAACGTTTCTTTCGATTCGTACGCCGGCGAGAGCTTTTATAACGACAAAATGCAGCCCGTCGTAAACGAGCTTAAAGAAAAAGGGCTTTTAAAGACGAGCGACGGCGCGGAAATAGTCGACTTGAGCGATTACAATATGCCGCCGTGCATAATACTTCGTTCGGACGGGGCGTCGCTTTATGCGACGCGCGACCTTGCAGCCGCGATTTACAGAAAGAACACGTACGATTTCGCTAAGAATTTATACGTGGTCGCTTACCAACAGAATTTGCATTTCAAACAGCTGTTCAAAGTTCTCGAGCTTATGGGCAAAGATTGGGCGAAAGACTGCGTTCACGTTGCTTTCGGTATGGTTTCGATGGAAGACGGCGCTATGAGCACTCGTCACGGCAAAGTCGTTTTCCTCGAAGACGTTTTAAACCGTACCGTGGAGAAATGCCTTTCGATAATTACGGAAAAATCGCCCGAACTTCCCGATAAGGAAAAGATTGCCGAACAGGTGGGCACCGGCGCGGTAGTGTTCGGCGCGCTTTCGAACGGCAGAATCAAAGATATAGTTTTCAGTTACGACAAGGTTTTGAATTTCGACGGAGAAACGGGACCTTACGTTCAGTACACCGCCGCGAGATGTTTCAGCGTTCTTTCGAAGGGCGGCGAAATAGGTAAGTACGAAATAAAGGATATGAATAAGTCCGAGTACGAACTTGCCGCGCATATTTCCAAGCTGAACGAAACTCTTTCGTCTGCGCTCGAAAAGTACGAGCCGTCGTTCATTACCCGTTACGCGGTGGATCTGGCTCAGCTTTACAATAAATTCTACTTCGATTGCAAAATCCTCGGAGAAGAGGAAAACGTTAAGAATTTCCGCCTCGCGTTAACGAAAGCGACGCATACGACTCTTTCGATTTGTCTGAAACTTCTCGGCATAGGCGTTCCGGAAAGAATGTAGTTTTAGCTTCGGATATTTAAGTTTTTTCGTTAAAGCGTGGTTGGCTTTTACATAAAACGAGCTGTTAACGTGTGATAAAGGCGGCTTTCTGTTAAATAGATAGGCTTCCGCACAGCGGTTTAAAGGAGATTTCGATGAAGATTTTCTTTTACGAAGTAAAGGATTACGAATTAAAATACGCGGAAAAATTTGCAGAAGAACACGGATTCACGCTTGTCGGATATACGGGAGAGCGTTTATCGCTCGAAAACGTAGGGCTTTCCAAAGGGTGCGACGCCGTTTCGATTCTCGGTTTCAGCAGGGCGGACGAAGAGATTGCGAAAGCTCTCGGACGAAACGGTATAAAATATTTATGCACGCGCACGGTCGGCTTCGAACATATCGACGTTGCCGCCGCGAATAAGGCGGGGATTACGGTTACCCGCGCTTCGTACGTTTCTTCGAACGTGGCGGACTATACGGTAATGCTTGCGCTTATGCTTTTGAGAAGAGCGAAAGTAACCGTTATCCGCGGACTTGTAAACAATTTTTCCCTTGACGAGACGGAAGGTCGGGATTTAGCCTCAGTTACCTTCGGGGTAATCGGTACCGGGCGAATAGGGCTCGGCGTAATGCAAAATCTTTCGGGCTTCGGTTGCAAAATACTTTGCTATGATTTGAAAGAGAACGAAAAAGCAAAGAAATACGGGGAGTACGTAACGCTAAACGAACTGTATAAACGAGCGGATATTATCTCGCTGCATATGCCGCTAACCGATAAAAACTATCATATGATAGACGAAAACGCAATTTCCAAGATGAAAGACGGCGTTATTTTAATAAACACGGCAAGGGGCAAACTTATCGACACGGACGCGCTTGTCCGCGCGATAGAAAGCGGAAAGGTCGGCGGAGCGGGACTTGACAGCGTAGAGGGCGAAGAGGGCGTTTGCCACGTGGATATGAAAACGCGCATTGTGGAAAAGAAAAATCTGTTCTATTTAAAGCAGTTCCCGAACGTGATTTATACGCCTCATATAGCGTTTTTTACCGAGCAAGCCGTTTCGCAAATGGTGGAAAGCGTGTTTCTCGGAATAGAATCAAAAGAAAAAGGAGTGGATTCGCCGTTCGAAATAAAGGCGGATTAGTCGAGAATATATGAAATTTAAAGCTCAGATAATGGACGAGTTGTCCGTAAAACGCGCAATGACGAGAATCTCGTTTGAAATAGTGGAGCGCGTGGACTTGCAGAACGCGTTGCTCGTAGGCATAAAAACGCGCGGCGTTCCGCTCGCAAAGAGAATAAAAGAAAACATACTCGCTTCTTCCGGCGCGGATTTAGAGGTATACGAACTCGATATTACCCACTTCCGCGACGACGTTTCGAGCGAGGTGCGCGTAAATCATTCGGGCTTCGATTTGCCGGCCGAAAACAAGGACGTAATTCTTGTTGACGACGTGTTGTTTACAGGCAGAACGACGAGGGCGGCTATAGAGGCGATTATGGCTTCCGGGAGAGCGAAAAGCATAAGGCTTGCCGTTCTCGTGGACAGAGGACACAGAGAACTGCCTATCAGGGCGGATTTCGTGGGTAAAAACGTTCCTACTTCGATGAAAGAAGAAATAATAGTTCACCTCGGAGAAACGGACGGTGACAATTCCGTTTGCATTTACGAAAAGGAATAAAGCAAAGGCGAGAAGAGGCAAGGACTGCAAAAAGTTTGAAAAGCGAAAAAACAGCGTTTAATGTGAGAAAAGAGGGGTTTTACGATCACGAACGAAGAGGACGGATTGCCTGATGAACAAGAAGAACAAAAAGAAAAAAGAGAAAATAATATATTACGACGATAACTCCACGATAACCGATATGTCAGGGGTTAAGCCTACGGTTATTAACAAAATAACCAAAAGCGCGATGAAGAAAAGCTCTTCTACGACAAAGGAGAAAATGTCTACGTTCTGGGCGGCGTTCAGAATGATGCTTTTTCCTACGGCGGTGGTTCTTTCGGTTATTATCGTTTTATATTTCGTGATAATGTTTTTGTCGGGAAACTGCGCGTAGAAAAAAGTACCATTATAAATTGATTTTTTGGTCTGTAAAAAACAAAACCTAAGTCTTCGGACAAAACCTAAGCCTTCGAATATAAATCGGAGGCGGTTTTTTATGGAAACGCGGGCAATAATATAAGCGTCGGAATACGCGGTATTTTGCAGGCGGGATTTAAAAAAACAATTCTGGAGAGTGATTATTACGGAAAAAATTCTTATAATAATATGTGCGGTTGCCGTTGCCATGGTTGCCGCCGTCTTTTTAATCTCGTACGTCGTGTATCGCGTCGCCTTTTACTCTCCTTATAAAGGGCAGAACGATATGGAAAATCTTCCCGACGGAGAGCAGTTCGAACAAAACAGAGATTTGATAGTTTCGGCGGTAAGGAAGCTTGCTTCCTTACCGTTCGAGAGGGTGGAAGTAACTTCGAATGACGGGCTTAAACTCGTCGGAAGATTATACAGGGGAAAAATCGGCGCGCCGGTCGATATTTGCTTTCACGGCTATAGGGGAACCGGAATGAAAGATTTTTCGATGGGTGGAGCTTTTCTTATCGAAAGCGGGCACAACGTTATAATCGTGGACGAGCGCGGGTGCGGCGAAAGCGAAGGTCATACGATTTCGTTCGGTATAAACGAGCGAAAGGACGCCGTCGTCTGGTGTGAAAAAGCCGCGGAGATATTCGGAAAAGAATGCAAAATAGTTCTATTCGGCGTGTCAATGGGCGCAACCACCGTGCTTATGGCGCTCGGTGAAGAAGACTTGCCGAAAAACGTAATTTGCGCCGTTGCAGATTGTCCGTTCGACAGCCCGTCCGATATTATAAAAACGGTTTGCAGAATGCGCAAATACACGGTCGGAATGAGTTATCCTTTCGTGAAATTCGGCGCGCGCGTTTTCGGGAAATTCGACCTTGAGGAAACTTCCGCGGCGCAGGCGGTTAAACGAGCAAAAATCCCCGCGCTTATAATGCACGGCGAATGCGACGATTTCGTTTATCCCGAAAAAAGCGAGAGGATAAGGGTTGCGAATCCTGATATGATAAAGAGATTAACCTTTCCCTTAGCCGGGCACGGGCTTAGCTTTTTGTACGGAAAGGAAAGATACGTAAAAGAATTCGAAAACTTTTTAAAGGAATGCGGAGCGGTGGAATAATGCCGATAACGCGTGAAAAAGGCGGCTAACTGTGAAAAGATACAAAAGCGCGAACGACAGATACAGAGAATTGTTCGGTGAAAAAACATATAAGCTCGCTCTGCAAGGAGGGGCGACTTGCCCCAATCGCGACGGAAAGAAAGGATTCGGAGGTTGTATTTTCTGCGGAGAGGAGGGCAGCGGCGAATTTGCCGAAAAAAGGCTCGGCTTTTGCGATAGTAACGGCGGAGAATGTTTTTTAGAGCAAATAGAAAGGGCGATAAATCGGATAAGCGGAAAAACGAATTGCCGCAAGTTTATAGCGTATTACCAAAGTTTTACCTCTACTTATATGCCTCATGAAGATTTCGAAAAAATGCTTCTGCCGGCGCTGTACGACGATAGGATCGTTGCCGTTTCCGTGGCTACCCGCCCCGATTGTCTGTCGGACGATATTTTAAAAATTTTGTCGGATTTCAATAAACGGAAAAAGGTTTTCCTGGAACTCGGGCTTCAGACCTCAAACGAGAATACCGCAAAAATCATAAACAGAGGATACGATTTAGACGAATATCTGACTGCGACAAATAAGCTTCGGGATAGAAAAATAGAGACAATAACCCATTTGATAATAGGTCTGCCGGGCGAAAATATCGAAGACTATAAGGCTTCAGTCTTGTGCGCTCAAGAAAATTCCGACGGCGTAAAACTGCAGCTTTTGCACGTTCTTAAGGATACGAAACTCGCAATAATGTTTGAAAAAGGGGACTTTAACGAGATTTCTCTTGAAGAATACGCCGACATTTTATGCGAGCTTTTGCCGATAATACCGAAAGAGAAGACGATTTTCAGGCTTACGGGAGATCCGCCCAAAAAGAGCGTAATCGCGCCGCTGTGGACAACCGACAAAAAGCGCGTGCTGAATTATATAAATTCGGAATTCGAAAGGAGAAACGTCGTTCAGGGTTCGGGCATAACGAAAATTTAGAATCCCTATATTTTTTGTAAATAGCCGGTAAGGAAAGTGAGGTTTATCCGCGCAATGATTTTTTTGCGATTACTCCCTTAACGCCGCGGTACTTATCCGAACCGAGAGAAACGTAAAAACTTTTTTTTCGTCCGCCTCCCGTGTTGCTTTTGTTTTTAGACGTATAAAGAAGTTTTCCCATACTCGAAACCTCGTATTTTGGCATGGCGAGTATTTTTTCGTCCGCGTAGCCGCATAAATCGCCCGTAGGATCGTCTATAGTTTCGTAGCCGGGGTTTGTTTTTTTGTATACTTCCGAAATTCTTTTGATATCGTATTCGTTTTCGAGCCCGTAAAAGATAAACGTCAGATTTTCGCCGTCGGCGCGGCATTCCGCGTACAGTTTACCTCCGGTGTCGTTTTTGAGTTTTAAATCGTACCAACCGAATGAAACCGCGGCGTCGAAAGACGGAGATACGTACCCGACCGCTACCGAGTGCGCGTGCCTTTCGGTAACCGTAACGTCCGAAAGGAGCGCCGCGTTGTAAAGAGTGGTGGAAACCTGACACACGCCGCCTCCTATTCCGTCGGTAAATTTGCCGCCCACTATGACTTTTGCGTCCATATACCCGTTTTCGCGCGTTCTGTCGCCTACCGTCTCGTTGAAAGAAAAAGTCTTGCCGCTTTCTATTACCAAGCCGTTTATTTTATCCGCGGCAAGCTTTATGTTTTTCTTTCTTTCCGGCGAAGAAGTGCCGTAAAACGTGCAAAAACGCCCCCTTTCAAGTACGCTTTTATGCGCGTCCGAAAGGCAGAATTCGGGCTTGATTTTCACAAATTCTACGTAAGCGACAGGCAGCCTTTCTTCGAGCGCAAGTGCAATATCTCTTTTAAGCCTGTCTTTGTCGGGAGCAACCCCGTACTTTTCCGGTACAAAAGAAAAAGTTTGATTTTCGCCGGGCGTAAACAGTACCCTCGCGTTTTCGGGCGGAGTGTAATTATCGAGAAAGATTTTGTCCGTTACGGCATTTTCGTCGTTCAGCTTCAATTTTCCGAAAGACGGAATTATATCGGGATAGCCGAGTACGTATACTTTATCGTTTGCATATATTGTAAGGACGAAATCGGTTTTCGGCAGAGTAAACGCATACATCGGGAGCAGAAAAATCGAAATCGCCGCCGTGACAAATATTTTTAAACAGTTTTTCCTTCGTATACGCGCGTTGTTCATAACACGAGTATGCGGAGAATAATTATTTTTAAGCGCGGCGGGCTTATTTTGCCCTGTCGTCGTCGTTATTTGCTTGAAAAAACGAAAGAATCGTGGTAAAATACAAGTAATTGATTTTAACGGAGAAACGTTCGATGGCAGACGGGAAAATTTTAATCGAAAAGCTTATAAGGTATTCAGAAAAATTTCTTCATTTGAATAACTTGGACGAAGAGTATATCAGGAATCTTTTACTGAAAGAATTTAATATAGAAACCCCTTATAACGGCGACGCGGATTTTTCCGAAATCGAAAAGATGGCGGTTCCCGACGAGCTTGTAAGCGAAATAATCGGATACGCAAAAGGGAATTCCGTTTGCGCGGAAGGCGAAGAAGAGCTTTTCGCCGCGCATATTTTCGGGTTGCTCTCGCCGCTGCCGAGCGAAATCAACGCGGAGTTTTTCCGCATTAAGGAAGAGTCGGGCATTTCTTCTGCGTGCAAATATCTTTACGATATTTCCGTTATGAATTGGTACGTCCGCAAAACCGATATAGATAAAAATCTCAAATGGGAATTTAAGGACGGAGACAACGTTCTCGAAATCACGATAAATCTTTCAAAGCCCGAAAAGGACAATAAAGACATAGCTAAACTGTTATCGCTTAAAAACACGGGCGAAAGCTATCCCGCGTGCGCGCTTTGCAAGGAAAACGAGGGCTTTAAGGGGAACCTCAAAAAACCGCCGAGAAGCAATCTCCGCACGGTGACGGTAAATCTCGGAGGTGAGGAATGGTTCGTTCAGTATTCTCCTTACGCGTATTATACCGAACATTGCATAGCCATCAACAGAAAGCATTCGAATATGAACGTGGGTGCGAATACCTGCGAAAAACTTTTCGATTTTACGGATATATTTCCGAATTACTTTATAGGGAGCAATGCGGATTTGCCTATCGTAGGCGGTTCGATTTTAAATCACGAACATTTTCAGGGCGGAGGGCATATTCTTCCTATGAGAAAAGCCCCGATAAAATACGGCGTCAGTCATAAAAAGTATCCGCTTGTTTCGGGCGGCGTACTCGATTGGTATAACAGCGCGTTGAGGTTTACTTCGAAAAGCAGGGAAAGTTTGTCTTCTCTCGGCGCGGAGTTTATCTCTTTTTGGAAGAGCTATACCGACGAAGAAGTTAATATTTTTGCCGAAAAAGACGGAAAGCCGCACAATACGCTTTCGCCTATAGCTTCCAAAAACGGCGACGAATATACGCTCGAACTGATTTTAAGAAACAATATAACAACAAAAGAATATCCGGACGGATTGTTTCACGCCCACCCCGAATACTTCAATATAAAAAAAGAAGGCATAGGGCTTATCGAGGCAATGGGGCTTTTTATTCTCCCCGGCAGACTGAAAAGACAGACTTCGGAGATAGAGAAAATACTTACGGGGGAGAGGAAATACTGCGGTAGTATAAAGGGCGACGACGAGCTTGCCGTTCACTCTTCTATGATAAAAGAGCTTACGGAAAAATTCGGCACTAAGCTCACGGCGGAAGAAGCGCACGGAAAAGTCGTCGACTATATAAACGCAACGTGCAAAAGCATTCTTGAATGCACGGCTGTTTTCAAAAAGGACGGAAAAGGCGAGAGGGCGTTTAAAAAATGTCTCGGACAATTCGGGTTCGAGATCAAATAACAAGTTCGGATAGATTCTATTTAAGATATGAGAGCCTGGCGAAACGTACGGATATACGCGTTCGCGAGGTTTAAATAATTTACTTTTCGGGAGTGATAAAATGAAAAATATTCTGGTTACGGGCGGCGCGGGCTATATAGGCAGCCACACCGCGGTTGAACTTTTAAACAGCGGTTATAACGTTATTATTGCGGATAACCTTTCGAACAGCAAGCTCGAGGCGGTAAGAAGAATCGAAAAAATTACCGGCAAGAAATTAGTTTTCTACAAAGAAGACGTTTGCGACGAAGAGGCTTTGGACAGGATTTTTACCGAAAACGAAATAGACGCGGTGATAAACTTCGCCGGGTTTAAGGCGGTGGGGGAATCCGTTGCGAAGCCGCTCGAATACTATCGCAACAATATCGACGGTATGCTTGCGATTTTGAACGCGATGAAAAAGCACGGTTGCAAGAATATTGTGTTCTCGTCGTCGGCAACCGTTTACGGAAACCCCGCTTCCGTTCCTATAAACGAAAGTTTTCCCCTTTCGGCAACGAATCCGTACGGCAGAACCAAGCTGTTTATAGAGTATATGCTCGGTGACCTTGCCGTGGCGGATAAGAGCTTCAATATTGCCGTGCTCCGTTATTTTAACCCGATAGGCGCGCACGAAAGCGGACTTATAGGCGAAGATCCTCACGATATTCCGAACAACCTTTGCCCGTATATAACAAAGGTTATAGTAGGTAAATTGCCATGTCTGAAAGTTTTCGGGAACGATTACCCGACCAAGGACGGCACCGGAGTAAGAGATTATATTCACGTGGTGGACCTTGCCAAGGGACACGTTCTCGCCCTTAAAAAGCTCGAGCAGAACCCCGGATTGTTTACGGTGAACCTCGGCACGGGTACGGGGTATTCGGTGCTCGACGTGGTGAACGCGTTCTCTAAGGCGGCGGGGAAACCCGTTCCGTACGTGTTTACGGAAAGACGCCCCGGCGACGTCCCCGAGTGCTACGCCGATCCTTCGCTCGCGGAAGAATATCTCGGTTTCAAAGCGGAAAAAACGCTTGACGATATGTGTGCGGACTCGCTGAGATGGCAACTGCAAAACCCCGACGGATACCCGGACGAAGAGTAATTTTAAACAATAAAAAGCCTCGTTTATGTGTGATAAACGGGGCTTTTGTTATTTGCTTTTTGCGGCTTTAGAGGATACGGAAAAATTCGCCGTTTACCGATTAAATATCGAGAGAGGAGAATTTCTTTTCGGAGGACTTTAGCGACAGCATTGTGGCGAGCGCGTAAAAAACTATTCCGCACGCGAGGACGGGAATTTGAAGAAGCAAGTCGTTTCCGCTTTGAGCTTTTAAAAAAGCCGTGAAAGGCATAAAGCCCAAGGTTTCCTCTATGATGACTACGGTAAAGAACACGATTATATAGATTATAAACGGTTTGGCGTAGTAGTAAGCCGTTTTGTAGAAACCGCATAAAAATATAGCGTTGAACAGCCCGAACGATATAAACGCAAAACCGAGAAACGTGAAATTCGCAGGCATAAGCGCAGGGGAAGCGTATGCGGGCAAATCGGACAGAAGAGTCAATCTTATCGCGCAGAAAATGCCGAGAAGTAACAGAGAAATCAGTTGAATAACCGTTACGGTAAGGTATCTCGCTTTAACCGTGTCCGTCTTTTTCACGGGGAGCAACACGGTGAAAAGGGTATCGTGATGTTCGCGCGCTATCTGAAAAGATACGAACACCCCCATCATTATGAAAAACGTGGATACGAGCAGGGGGTATCCGCCCGGAATGAATGCCATAAGCGTAAACGCGAAAAATAAATAGTTAAGCGGTGAAACGAAAGTTTTCAGCTCTTTATATAAAAGGTTTTTCATTTTTACTCCTTTTCGAGATGAATCATAATTTCTTCGAGGGTGGGGTTGGATTTTTCGAATTCGGGGTAGAGGCAGGCGTTTTCTTTCAAAGTCATTCCGCTTACGTAGTCTCGCGTGCGGTTCGTTCCGATGAATGACTTTTTAAGTTCGTCGGTCATTTTTTCGGGCGGAATTTTTACGAGAGCGTAGTTGTTTTCAAACTCTTTAATATCTCCGGAATACTCGATTTTTCCGCGTTTCAGGTAGGTAATTCGGTCGGCGCACTTTTCAAGGTCGCTCGTTATGTGCGTTGAAAACAGTATCGAAACGCCTTCGTCTTTAAGAGAAAGAAACACGTCGAGAAGCTCTTCTCTCGAAACGGGATCGAGTCCGCTTGTAGGCTCGTCGAGTATTAAAAGTTTTGCGTTGTGAGAGAGTGCGAGAACGAGGTTTAGCTTAACTTTCATTCCCGACGAAAGCTCCATGGGCTTCTTGTCTTCGGAAATAGAGAATGCTTTCATATACTTTTCGTACGCCGCATCGTCCCAGTTTGAGTAAAAACGTTTGGTTACGTCTACAATCTGCCCGATTTTTTTGCGGAAATAGTAGTCGACCTCTCCGAGCGCATAACCGACGTTTTCTTTTATTTCCTTTTCGTTGTTTTGAAATTGCTTTCCGAAGAAAAGAATTTCTCCGCCGTCGGGATGAACGAGGTTCATAATCGATTTTAAAGTAGTCGATTTGCCTGCGCCGTTCCTGCCTATAAACCCGGTTATCGAGCCTTCTTTTACTTCGAAGGAAACGTTATCGAGCTTGAATTCCGGATAGGTTTTCGTCAGATTTTTTATTTCCATAACGTTAGCCATTTTCTTTTCCGTCCTTTTGATTTAGATGCGTTTTTGCGTGATTTACGGGGTTTTTATCTTTTTCGGAGGCGTTTTCTTCACTGTTATATATGTTTTTAGGCGGCACGCACGCGCTTCCGTCCGCTCTCAGAATGGCTTCTGCAAACTGTTTGTACGCCTCGTAATTTGTAATAGCTATTCCTCTTTCTACGTCGGCAAGCAGCAATACCGTATCGCCCGGTTTTATGCCGAACATATCGCGCGCTTCTTTCGGAATAACTATTTGCCCTTTCGATCCAAGCTTTAACGTTGTCATAAATTTATCGTTTTTCATTTGGCGGCTCCTGCAATTTATGTTTAACAAGTATGAAAAGTTATACTTGTAAGACTATTATATAACGACAATTTGCGTTTGTCAAGAATTTCGGGTAAAAGAAAAACGCTTTGATATAAAAGCGTTTTTAGAAGTAAGTCTGTTTAATTGTTCTCTTTTAAGAAGTCGTCTAAAAACTCGTTCATGGCGTTGTAGTCGCCGTGGGGGTAAACGTTCACGTCGGTGTTCTTCGAGTTTATCAGGCAGTCGGTTATAAGAAAGAATTTCATACCCGCCTCGACGGAAGTGGTGTCGTCCGTCGTGTCGTTGCCGATCATAACGCAATCGGGCGGATTTGCGCCGAGTTTTTGCAAAATCTCTTTGTAATAACCGAGTTTAGGCTTACAGAATGAGGAGTTTTCGGCGCACGTAATGTAGTCGAAATCGTCGGGATTAACGCCTGCCCAACGCATTCTCGCTTTCTGACCGTCGACCGAAAAAATCGGGTTTGAAGCAAGAACGATTTTTGCACCGGACGCTTTTACTTTTTTAACGGTTTCTTGCGCGCGCGGGGTAAAACCTACGTACTTTTGTACGTTGTTAAAATCCGTTCGGTTGAAATCGTCGAAGTATTTCGCGTCCGTTAAAAAACGGTTGCCGAAACGCTTTATAAGAACTTCGTAAAATATTTTTTCGTTTGTTTTTTTGCCGTCGTTTTCTTTCATTGCGTTTATTGCGGCGAGCATTGCCTCTTGAAAAGGTTTGCGCTCGTAACCGATTTTTTCCATATAAGAGGAAAGCTCGTTAAAAAAACAAACGGTAAAATAATCCTGGTCCATCGGGAGCAGTGTTCCGTCTAAATCAAACAGTACGTATTTCATTTAAGTACCCTTTTTCGCGCGTTATCGCGATTTTTTTGATTATAAAACTTTAGACAGGAAATCTTTCAGCCTTGCATTCTCGGGATGGGAGAAGAACTCTTCGGGAGCGTTTTCCTCGGCAATAACGCCGTCGTCCATAAACACTACTCTGGTGGCTACTTCTCTCGCGAAGCCCATTTCGTGCGTTACCACAACCATCGTCATTCCGTCTTTCGCAAGGTCGGTCATAACGGAAAGAACTTCGCCTACCATTTCGGGATCGAGAGCCGAAGTCGGTTCGTCGAACAAAATGAGCTTGGGGTTCATCGCAAGCGCCCTTATAATCGCAATACGCTGTTTCTGCCCGCCCGAGAGGGTTGATGGGTAAACGTCGGCTTTGTCCTGAAGCCCTATGCGCTTTAAAAGATTGCGTGCCTTAAGCGTTTCTTCTTCTTTGATTTGCTTGGGTGTGGCCGTGACGGGAATGAGTTCCTTAGGGCTTTTTCTGAAGATGTTGGCGATTTTTGTGAAGAAGTTTTTGCGCTTTGCCTGTCTTAAGTCTTTCTTTCTTAAGTATACGGGGGCGAGGGTGATGTTGTCAAGCACTTTTTTGTTGTTGAAAAGGTTAAAACTCTGGAAAACCATGCCCATTTTTCTGCGGTGGAGGTTTATATCGACTTTCATATCCGCAATGTCGACGCCGTCGAAAATTATCGAGCCGGCGGTCGGATCTTCCATACAGTTAAGACAGCGTAGAAGCGTGGATTTTCCGCAGCCGGAAGGTCCTATTACCGCTATGACTTCGCCTTTTTTTACGTCGAGATCTATGCCTTTAAGGACTTCGTGATCGCCGAAAGATTTTTTAAGTCCGCGAACGGAAAGGAGAACTTCTTTCTCGTTGTCGGCGTTTTCGGATAACGGAACGGTAGTCGTCTGTTCTGTTAAAATATGTTGATTTTGTGCGTTTTCGGGGGCTTTTGCGGTATCGTTCATATTAAGCCGTCCTCCTGTCGCTTCTCGCGAAAGCTTTTTCTACAAGTTTTATCAAAAGCGTAATTATAAGTACGAGTACTATATAAATGACAGCCATAAACAGGTACGGCATGATGTGGTCGTAAGTTATTCCCGCTATGTCCCTCATAACGGTGTACAGGTCGTAAACGGTGATAAAGCTTACCACCGAAGTTTCCTTGATAAGCGTTATGAACTCGTTGCCGAGCGTGGGGACGATATTCTTTACCGCCTGCGGAATAACGATTTTTATCATCGTAATCGGGTAGGAAAGACCTACAGCTCTGCCCGCTTCCAGCTGACCTTTGTCTACGGAGTTGAAGCCGCCGCGCATTATTTCCGAAACGTACGCGCCGCTGTTCATACCGAAAACTATAATACCGACAACAATGGCTTCTACGTTTTTTACGCCGAGAAGGGGGAGTATAACGTAATACGAAATAAGCAACTGAACTACCATAGGCGTTCCGCGGAATATCGCAACGTAAACGGAGCAGATTTTATCGAGTACGCGCATTATGCGTTTATATTTCGGGGATACTTTTACTATTGCTATAAGAGTACCCAGAACTATGCCGATTATCAAACCCAAAACGGCTATTTCTATCGTGTTTACAATACCTTTAACGAGAAGTTTTTTCCAGTAATCTTTTTTTAATACGCTCCAGAAAACCTCCCAACTGTTTTTCAAATTCATAAATCTCTCACTACGCCAAAAATTTCCGTCCTGTTTCGGGGCGGAAATTCTGGCAAATCTTTACTTAGGGGGTG